>NZ_OZ245754.1:0-190000 GCF_965227365.1 Hwanghaeella sp. | reverse complement strand
AATGGGTATATGGGTATGCGTCACGAACGCATCCCGAACCCCGGCGAACCGGCCTCTACCCTATGAGAATGCTTGACTTGAAGGCCGGATTTCAGCATTTTCACTTCAAATAAAGTAAAAATTCGAAACTATACTGATTTCGGTCCGATTTATTCTTTCTTAATAGTTTATCGCTTAGGAAAGAGGCCGATACCGACTTTAGTTTCGAAGTTTTTTTCCTCGTTACCGATACGGATGGGCACGTGCATAACGAATCGTCAGACAAACGCGTGAACGGGCAAGACAACCTGATGCCGGAGGAACATTATCTTCAGCAGGGCGAGACGGTACTCTCCAGCAAATCCACTCAATTCGAGAAAACGATGCGGCGCACACGTATCATAGCCGCTGCCTGCCTCATTGCTTCCGGTGGGCTTATAACCGGCGCCGCCGTCGGCAGTCGCGGC
Organism: Hwanghaeella sp.; assembly: GCF_965227365.1. GTDB lineage: Bacteria > Pseudomonadota > Alphaproteobacteria > UBA8366 > Aestuariispiraceae > Hwanghaeella. The sequence continues at coordinate 189,554 of NZ_OZ245754.1, read as the reverse complement.
CCGGCGGACCATTATGGTGAACCCGGCACCGCCGCCGACACCGGTTCCGAGACGCTATTATCCGACAAGCCTGTGCTGGCCGATGCGCCTGTGCTGCAGTCCGGCACACAGGGGTCGGAGGCGACTCTTCCCGCCGCGGACGATCAATCTCCGCAGACCGCCGCGATCGGCGCGGAAGAAATCGCCTTGGCCGAACCGGCCCCGGTCTTCGAACCCCCGAAGGAAGTGACACGTGTCCTCGCCGTCGGCAAGGGCGACACCCTTATGGGTATGCTGACCAGCGCCGGGATCGATCGGCGGGTCGCGCACGACGCCATCACCGCGCTTTCGAAGGTCTTCAGCCCCCGGAAACTGCGTCCGGGTCATGAACTTCACGTCACCATGATGCCGGAAGCGGAATTCACCGAGCCGGCGCAGTCCGAAATCGGCGCGGGTATCGAGGCGATGCAGCTGGTGTCCCTGCGTCTGCCGGAAACGCCGATCCGCGATGTCCAGGTCAGCCGTTTGGACGACGGCGGCTATGAAGCAGAGGCCCTCGAAAAGCAGACCCAGAAGGAACCGACCTTCGCGTCGGGACGCATTCAGTCCAGCCTGTACGAAGCGGCACTCGATTCCGGCGTTCCGGCATCGGTCCTCGCCGACCTGATCCAAATTTTCAGCTTCGACGTCGATTTCCAGCGCGAAGTGCAGAAGGGCGACCAGTTCGCCCTGCTCTACGATCTGGTCACGGCGGAGGGCACGATCGTCGATACCGGCGCGATCCAGGTCGCCGAGATGACCGTCCAGGGCAAGCTGCACCGCTACTACCGTTTCAAGGACGAGCACGGTTTCTGGGACTATTTCGACGAAAAGGGCCGCAGTGTTCGCAAGGCCCTGCTTCGCACCCCGATCGACGGCGCCCGCCTGACCTCGGGCTTCGGCAAGCGCAAGCACCCGATTCTGGGTTACACCAAGATGCATCGGGGCGTGGATTTCGCCGCGCCGACCGGCACGCCGATTTATGCGGCGGGTGACGGGACGATCGAAGTGGCCGGCCGCAACGGCGGTTACGGCAACTATGTTCGAATCCGTCACAACGGCACCTACAAGACCGCCTATGCCCATCTTTCCCGTATCAAGGTGAAGAAGGGCAGCCGTGTCCGCCAGGGTCAGGTCATCGGCCTGGTCGGCTCGACCGGCCGGTCCACGGGCCCGCATCTGCATTATGAGGTCCTGCAGAATTCCAAGCAGACCAATCCGCTCAGCGTCAAACTGCCGACCGGCAAGACGTTGACGGGCAATCAGCTTGCCGCCTTCAACAAGCGTCGTGCGGAGCTGGATTCCCAATACGCGAAACTGGAAACATCCAACAGCGACGTAGCGACCGCCGCGGGCGAACAATAGGATCGCCCCGCGGGCCCCGGCCCCTACCGGATCTTCCTGATCTTCCGCATCACCATGTCACGCTTCACGCGTGACAGGTGATCGGGGAACAGAATGCCGTCGAGATAATCGACCTCATGCTGGATAACCTGGGCGAGCCAGCCCTCGGCCGACATCTCCCGCCCTTCCCCTGCCTGATCCAGATAGGTCAGTCGGATTGCCGCCGGGCGCGTCACATCGGCCGAGATACCGGGAAAACACAAGGACGCCTCTGAGAAGGTCTGCGTCTCGTCCGAGGACCAGACAATCTCCGGATTGATCAGGGTCAGCGGTTCGCTGCGACCGTCAGGCCGCAGATCGACGATCGCGATTCGCTCCAACGACCCCACCATATTGGCGCCGAGACCTATCCCGCCCGCCTCGTAGAGGATGTCGAACATGCGCGCGACTCGGGCTCGAACGGCATCGTCCACCGCCGGCACCGGGCGTGCCTTCTTACGGAAGATCGGGTCGAAGCCAAGAATCAGGGAGAGGGTGCTCACGCTGCCCTCACGGCGGCCAGGCAAGCATGATCAGCGGCACGGCCACCACCATGATCAGGATTTCAAGCGGCAGGCCCAGGCGCCAGTAATCGCCGAACTTGTAACCGCCAGGCCCCATGACCAGCGCATTGTTCTGATGCCCGATCGGCGTCAGGAAGGCGCAGGACGCCCCGACCGCCACCGCCATCAGGAACGGGTCCGGCGAAGCGTCTATGCCGCGGGCCACCTGAACCGCGATCGGCGCCATCACGACCACCGTGGCGGCATTGTTGAGCAGATCGGACATGAACATCGCCGCGATCAACAGGACCGCGACCACGACGAAGGCCGGAGCCCCTTCCGTGGCCGTTGTGATACCGCCCGCGATCAGGCCGGTCATGCCGGTCGTTTCCAAAGCCTGCCCGACCGGCAGCAGGGCCGCCAGCAGCACGATCACAGGCAGATCCACATTGGAATACAGATCCCGGATCGGCAGAATGCCCGATACGACGACCGCGATCACGGCGGCAACGAAACAGACCGCGATCGGCAACAGTCCAAGCGCCGCCACGCCGACCGCGGCGGCAAAGATGCCCGCCGCGATCATGCCGCGCCCGCGCAAGCCATGGGATATGTCCCGGCTGGCCAAGGGAAGACAGCCAAGCCGATTGAGCGCGTCCGGCACATCGTTCTCCAGCCCTTGGACCAACAGAACGTCCCCCGGCCGGACACGGAAGGAATTGAGCCTTCCCCCCCGGGTATGCCCCTGACGGCTGATTCCCAGTAGAGTCAGGTTATAGCGCCCCTTCAGGCGAAGCGCCCCAACGGTTCGGCCGGCGATACGGGATCCCGGCGTCACAACTGCCTCCGTCAGCACCGCGTGTTCGCCCTTGGCGAGCGACGCCTTGTCCGGACGGGAGCCCGCGACCCGCAGGCCCAATCGATCCACGAAACGGTCCAGGTCCTCCGGGCCTGCCTCCACCAGCAACCGGTCCGTGCCTTGCAGCGGCTCGTGCTGCGGCGGACGCGGATAATGCCGCTTGCGGCGAACGAGTCCGACGATCGCAACGTCGAGATCCTCGGTCATCTCTTCGATTTCCGACAAGGTCTTGCCATAGGCTTCCGAAGATTTCGGAACGGCCAGCTCGGAGAGGTAGGCATCAAGGTCAAAAGCCTCACCGCCGCCCTCCGATTTCTCGGAGGCCCGTGGGATCAACCGCCAACCGGCCAAGGCGATGAAGGCGACCCCCAGCAGGGCCACGGGCAAACCGACCCAGGCAAAATCGAACATCGCGAATCCGGCCCCGATCGCATCCTCGCGATAGGTGGCGATCAGAATGTTCGGCGGCGTCCCGATCAGGGTGACCATCCCGCCAAGGATGGACGCGAAGGCCAGCGGCATCAGCACCAGCCGGACCGGCCGTCCGGCCTTGTTGCACGACTCGATCGCCGCCGGCAGCAGCAGGGCCAGCGCGCCGACATTATTCATGAAACCGGACATGCCGGCGGCAACGACGGAGAGAATTCCGATCTGTCCCGTCTCCGTGCCCGCCCCATGCCGGATCCATCGGGCAATTCCGTCGACCGCCCCCGACAAGGAGAGCGCGCGGCTCATCACAAGAACGCCGGCGACAGTGATCACCGCCGGGTGCCCGAACCCTTCGAAGGCGCGGTCCTCGGGAACCAAGCCCAGGACAACTGCAACGACGAGGCCGCCCGCGGCGACGATGTCGTAGCGCACCCTGCCCCAAACGAAGAGGCCCAGGAGCGTGACGAGGAGGAGTGAAATTGCGATCTGGTCAGTCGTCATGGCGGCAGGCTAGCGGAATTCGCCGTCAACCGACAGCCGCCTTGGCGACACGGAATTCAGGCCCCGATCGTATCCAGCGCCGACCAGGTCGTGAGCGCCACCACCGCCAGCATTGCGACCGCCATGCCGGAATTGATCACCGTCATGGCCCGGGGGCTGAGGTTCAGACGGTGCAGCGTAACACCCATGGTCAGCCAGATCAGATGGACCGGAATCCAGATAATGTTGGTGATCAGAAACTTGAGGAGAATTTCCGTCCACAGGCTGTCGAAATGAAACGGATAGCCGAAGAAGAAAGCCGAGTTCACGACATAGGCTTTCGGATTTATCAATTGCAGCATCAAACCGCCCAGGAACCCCGGCGCGGCCTGTTTCTCGATGAAGGAAATTTTCGATCCCGAGCGCGCGATGCGCAGCGCCAGGTACAGCAAATACCCAGCCGAGACAAAGATCAGCACCGTCCGGAGCACTTCGTCCGCCAGAACGACGGCCGCCAGGCCCGTCACCACGGCGACGGCAACCAGGTTTGTCCCGAACCAAAGGCCGGACAGGAAGGTCAGGCCAGGACGGAAACCGAAACCCGACCCGACGCCGGCCGTCGTCAACACCCCGGGGCCCGGCGTCAAAATTGTCAGGAAGAACGCGGCTACGAAGGTCAGCATGCGGGCTCACCCCTCGCCGCGACCGAGATCGATAAGCCCGAGATCAACGCAGATCATCCAGAACGGCATAGATCGCATCCAGGCAGGACGCGCCGAGCTTGCGGCACCGGTTTGGCGACCAGCCGAACTGTTCGTCCGGCGCATTCGCATTATCCTTGAAGGGCATTTCCAGCGTCATCGACAGGCATTTATGCGTCGCCGCGATATGCGCCGAACACATGGACAGGTTGGCCTTGCCCGGCGCCGCTTTGGGATAGCCGTATTCCGATTGGAAATCGGGGTTGGCTTGCCGCAGGGCGGCCTCGAAACCTTCGCGAAGATCAATCTGCCGTTGCTCCACATCCGGGATTGCGTCCGCGCCGGCGATGAAATTGTAGGGCAGGCCTTCATCGCCATGGACGTCGATAGAGAAATCGACCCCTACCGAACGCATCTTCGCGTCGACATGATAGACCTCCGGGCTCGTCTCCAGGCTCGGCGCCGCCCAGACGCGGTTCAGATTGACCCCCGCCGCATTGGTGCGCAGATGACCGCGGCGGCTGCCATCCGGGTTCATATTGGGCACCACGTAGAGCGCCGCCTTGGACAGCACCAATTTCGCAACGGGGTCGTCGGGGTCAAGGGCGCGTGCCAGGAAGCCTTCCATCCAGAATTCCGCTTGGGTTTCGCCCGGATGCTGACGCGCGATCGCCCAGATTTTCAGCTTGTTGGGATCCGAACCGCCGATGGTGACAAGGTCGATCGCATCGCCGTCCACGGTTTCGCCGAGCACCTGCACCCGCACCCGCGGGTCCGACTGGCACCGCGCGATAAGATCGTGATGCCGGTCACGGCCATAGGGCGCGAAATACGCATAGTAGGTACTGTCGCATGCCGGCACGTGATCGATGATCAATTGGCCGTTTTCGTATGTCGTATCGACGCGGAACCAAGTCTCCCGGTCATAGCTGGCACAGGCGCGATAGTCTTCCCACCCTTTCGGATAGCTCGCCTCTCCCGCATTCTCGATCACCATCCGGCGGCGTTCGCCGGCTTCGCCGGTCACACGGTAATGAAACCACTGAAAGAAACCGTCCGGGCCCTCATCCTTGCGAATGCGCAGCCGAATATCGGCGGGATCTTCGGCGCGGACGACCTCTATATTGCCAGAATCGAAAAAGGCGGAAATGTGCATGCCCTGTTTCCCAATGTCGCGAATGTTCCAAACGGCCGTTTGGCGATGAAATATTTCGATCCGTGAAAGTATAGGCTGCCCGGTCTTTGACAAGCGGGCGCGGGCAAATGCGGGGCGGAATATCTGTATTTCCCGCCCCAAAGCAAAAATCGAGGATCCTGACCATGACTGATACGCCGGCTTTGCGCCGGGCTCGAAATTCTTTCCGGAGCCGGATATAGGTTGGCGATTCCTGCGCCCCGTCCCAATATCCCGGCGCAAGACAATGAGGAAGCAAATGCCTGTCGATTTGTCATTTTCGGAATACGGCACCGGGTCTCCGGTGGTGATCGTGCACGGCCTGTTCGGGTCGAAGCGCAATTGGTCTTCCATCGCCAAGCAGTTGGGCCGGACCCACCGCATCATCACGGTCGACCAGCGCAATCATGGCGAGTCGCCCTGGGCCGACGATCATACCTACCCGCATATGGCGGAAGATCTGGCGCAGCTGATCCGGACCCATGCCGGCGGGCGCGCCACCGTGATCGGACACAGCATGGGCGGCAAAGCGGCGATGTCGCTCGCATTGTCCGAACCGGACCTTGTCGAACGCCTCGTCGTCGTCGATATCGCACCCGCCCCCTCCGGCGGGACCCTGATCGATTTCGTCCACACCATGGCCGATCTGGACTTGAGCGATTTCATGCGCCGCTCGGAGGTCGAAGCCGCCTTGGCCGGAAACATTCCCGAACCGGCCATCCGAGCCTTTCTGGCGCAGAACGTCGCGACCGGCGAGGACGGATTGCGGTGGCAACTGAACCTGAAGGCGCTGGCCGACAATTTCGACTCTATCCTGGAGTTTCCGGATTACGACAACGCCTCCGCCTATGCCGGGCAGACGCATTTCATTGCGGGAGAAAAGTCCGACTACATCCAACCGCATCATCAGGCCGAGATCGAACGGCTGTTCCCCGGCGCGGCAATAGACGTGATCGCGGATGCGGGACATTGGGTGCATGCTGAGCAGCCCAAGGCCTTCATCGAGACAATCCACCGTCTGCTTCCCTGACAAGAGATGCGCGCATCCGTCATCATCAACGCCCTGGTGGCGGTGGTCGTCGGGTTCGGCAGCACGCTGGCTATCATCGTGGCCGCCGCCCAGGCACTAGGCGCGACGACCGCGCAGATTTCCTCCAGCGTGTCGGCGATCTGTCTGGCGCTGGCGATTTCAGCAACCTATCTCAGCCTCAAACATCGGATACCGATGGTGACCGCCTGGTCGACGCCGGGCGCGGCCCTGATCGCCGCGACGGATGGGTCGATCACTTTCGCGGAAGGTGTCGGCGCCTATATTGCCGTTGCCTTGGCCATTCTGCTGACCGCCTTTCTGAAACCGCTGACCCGATTGGTCGAGCGTATTCCAGCCTCAATCGCCGCCGGCATGCTGGCTGGGGTGCTGATTAAATTCGTCATTGCCGTGTTCGATCAGGCGGCGCTCGTTCCTGCCCTGGTCCTGCCGCTTTTCGGCTTGTTCCTGGTCATGCGCAGCTTCAGTCCCGCCTGGGCGGTGATCGGCGTATTGGTTGCCGGCACGGCACTGGTCTACGGGCTGGACATGGCAGGTCCCCTGCCGACCGATATCGGGCTTACCAGCTATGAATTCGTGATGCCGGTCTTCGACCCCGCGGCGCTGATCGGCCTCGCCCTGCCGCTCTATCTGGTGACAATGGCGTCCCAGAACCTGCCCGGTTTCGCGGTATTGCGCGGGTCGGGCTATGCGCCGCCCACGGCATCCGCCCTGACCGTGACCGGTCTGACCTCGCTGGGCAGTGCCTTTTTCGGCGCGCTGACAACGAACATGGCGGCGATCACCGCGGCTATTTGCACAGGCCCGGATACTCATCCGGATGCAAGCAAGCGCTGGCTGACCGGCCCGTTCTACGGCTTCTTCTATTTGATCCTGTCGCTGTTCGGCGCGTCGCTCGTCGCGCTCTTCGCGGCCCTGCCGCCGGCTTTCATCGCCACGGTCGCCGGCCTCGCCCTGTTGAGCCCCCTGGTCGGCGCCACGGCGACCGCCCTTAAGGATGAAGCGGGACGGGTCGCCGCGATGGCGACGCTGTGCGTCACGGCGTCCGGCCTGTCGCTGTTCGGCATCGGATCGGCGTTCTGGGGTGTATTGGCGGGCCTTGCGGTCATCGGGATGGATGCGCTGGCCCTGCGCGTCCGGCGCGCGCGCGGCCCCTAACGCAGCACCAACACGACAATCCCGCCGCAGATCAGCAACACGCCCAGGACCTCAGCCGGCTTGGAGCGTTCCTTGAAGATGAACCAGCTGGCGGCGAAGGTGAAGACCAACTCAATCTGGCCCAGAGCCCGGACATAGGCGGCATTCTGGATCGTCATCGCGGCGAACCAGCAGGCGGAGGCCAGGAAGCCGCTGACGCCGGCCGGCAAAGCGACACGCCAGGCGCGGATCGTGGCCATGGCCTGACCCGGTTCCTTGATTTGCAGCCAGACAGCCATGACGACGCATTGGATGACCAACGCCACCGCCAGCGTCAGAGAGGCCTGAGCCAGGAACCCGTCCCCACCGAGGGACAGGGAACCGGCCCGGTAGAACACGACCGACAAGGCGAGGCAGGTGCCCGACGCGATCCCGAACATCGCCGGCTTACCCACAAGGTCGCGCACTATGGTCCGGTTCCAACCGGTTTGCGCGAAGGAGATTGCCAGCACGCCGAACAGACTGATCAGAATGCCTGCCAGCGCCTGTCCACCGACGGATTCTCCCAGGAGGATCAGACCGAAAAACACCGTTTGGACGGTTTCCGTCTTCGAATAGGCGGTACTGACGGCGAAGTTCCGATGCGAAAAGACCGCAACCAACAGACCCGTCGCCATGATTTGCGATACCCCGCCCAACGCACAATACAGCACGAAAAGGGCGCTGGGTTCGGGAGGCGCGCCTTCCTGGGTATGCTGAAGCACGGCGGCATAGACGATCGCCAAGGGAAGGGCGAAGACGAAACGGGAAAAGGTTGCCCCACCGGTTGTCAGGGACGACTTCAACTGTTTCTGGAACACCATCCGCAAGTTCTGCAGGAAGGCGGCCGCTACCGTGATCGGTATCCAGAGTTCCAAGGACCAAATTCCGTTCTGTAAGGCGTGCGGATCTTAGAAGACGGACCTGCCGAGCAGCATGATCCCGGACAGCAACAACAGGCATTGAACGATTATGTTGAATAACCGATCGTCCAAACGATGGTAAAGCGACGTTCCGATCCAAGAACCTATGACCGTTGCCGGGATACTGATCAGGAACGCAAAGCCGACCTCTCCGTCAATCCGACCGTATAAAGCGTGAACGCCCGTCGCCGTGGCCAGAATGATCGCGTTGTAGGGCTGATACAAACCGCGTTGAACCTGTTTCGCCAGACCGCGCAACTGACACCAGATCAGCGGTGCCGGTCCGGACAGACCGGCGACGCCCCCCATCACCCCGCCGATGATACCAACGGCGCCGTCGGCCAGGCGGTTGTCGATCCGTATCGAGGGAATATTGCCGCGAAACAGTAAAAACAGCGAATAGAGCGAATACCCGACCAGGAAAACGCCAACGGCGAGTTTCACGTGCTCCGGTTCTATGTAATCCAGGGACCAGACACCGACCGGCAGACCGACGAAGGCGCCGATCAGAAACGGCGTCACCGCTTTCCACTGGATATGCCGCCAAGTCCCTCTCAACGCGGAAACCTGTCCGACAACCGAGCATGCCGCTGCCAGCGGCGCGACCACGATCGGGTCCATGAAATGCAGCCAGAAGGCCGATACGATCAAGGCCGTGCCGAAGCCCGCAAGCCCGGTCACGAACCCGCCAGCCCCTGCGCCGAGCAGGAAGATCATCATGTATAGGGGATCGAGTTGATCCATGCCGGGGCCGTATCCAGATGCGCGTTTCCAAAGCCCCTGCCGGGGATTGCCGCGTATTTGCACCGCCTGGGCACCGGCCTGCAAGGGCCATTGCCCGACCTGATGACGGACCGGACAAGAAGAAAACAGAAACGGGCGCCCGCCAAATGACGAGCGCCCGCTTCAAATCTGTTAGACTGGGACTGCCCTAGGCAGCGGCTTCCAACGCTTCCCCATTGATGGAAAGCCCCTCGCCGGTGACGGAGACAGTGGCCGTCTCGCCGTCGGAAACCGTTCCCTCCAGGATCATGCTGGCCAATGGATTCTGCAGCGATCGCTGAATCACCCGCTTCAAGGGCCGGGCGCCGTATACCGGGTCGTACCCCTTGTCCGCCAGCCAGACCTTCGCGGATTCGTCCACATCCAGCTTGATGTTCCGGTCCTCCAGCAGCTTGGCCAGATGTCCCAATTGGATGTCGACGATCCCGGTCATGTGCTCGCGGCTCAAGCGGCGGAACAGCAGGATCTCGTCCAACCGGTTCAGGAATTCGGGTCGGAAGGCCGACCGAACCACATCCATCACCATCGGGCGCACCGCTTCCACATCCTCGCCATCGCCCTGGTTTGCTAGGAATTCGGATCCGAGGTTCGAGGTCATGACGATCAGCACGTTCTTGAAATCGACCGTGCGGCCCTGGCCGTCGGTCAGACGGCCGTCGTCCAATACCTGCAGCAGGACGTTGAAGACATCCGGATGAGCCTTCTCGATCTCGTCGAACAGCACGACCTGATAGGGCCGGCGGCGAACGGCTTCCGTCAGGGCGCCACCCTCGTCGTAGCCGACATAGCCCGGAGGCGCACCGATGAGGCGGGAGACCGCATGCTTCTCCATATATTCGGACATATCGATCCGAACCATCGCCTGATCATCATCGAACAGGAACTCCGCCAATGCCTTGGTCAGTTCCGTCTTCCCGACACCGGTCGGGCCAAGGAACAGGAAGGAACCGATCGGCCGGTTGGGGTCCTGAAGGCCCGCACGGGACCGGCGCACCGCATTCGCGATGGCCGCGACCGCTTCGTCCTGCCCGATGACCCGGGAAGCGATCTGGCCTTCCATCTGAAGCAGTTTCTCGCGTTCGCCCTCCAGCATCTTGTCGACGGGGATGCCGGTCCAGCGTGAGACGACACCGGCGACATCCTGGTCGCGAACTTCTTCGTTCAGCATATGCTCGCCGGACGCTTCCTCGGAAGCGACCAGGGCTTTTTCCAGGTCCGGGATCACGCCATAGGCGAGTTCGCCGGCCCGCTCGTATTTGCCTTCGCGCTGGGCGCGGTCCAGTTCGGCCCGGGCGTTATCCAGCTTTTCCTTGATGTCCTGGGCGCTGTTGAGTTTGTTCTTCTCCGCTTCCCAACGGGCGGTCAGGACGGCGGATTCCTGCTCGAGGCCGCTCAGTTCCACTTCCAGCTTTTCGAGCCGTTCCTTGGACCCGCGATCGGATTCCTTCTTCAGGGCCTCGCGCTCGATCTTCAACTGCACGATACGGCGGTCCAGCTCATCGATTTCCTCCGGCTTGGAGTCGACTTCCATACGCAACCTGCTGGCCGCTTCGTCGACCAGATCGATCGCCTTGTCCGGCAGAAAACGGTCGGTGATGTAACGGTTCGACAAGGTCGCTGCCGCGACGATCGCCGCATCGGTGATGCGCACGCCGTGATGCAGCTCGTACTTCTCTTTCAATCCGCGGAGGATGGAGATCGTATCCGCGACCGTCGGCTCGGACACCATGACCGGCTGGAAGCGCCGCGCGAGCGCCGCGTCCTTTTCGATATGCTTGCGATATTCGTCGAGCGTCGTCGCCCCCACGCAATGCAACTCACCGCGCGCCAGTGCCGGCTTCAGCATGTTGGAGGCATCCATCGAGCCTTCCGCTGCGCCCGCACCAACCAGCGTGTGGAGCTCGTCGATGAAGAGGATAACCTCACCAGCGGCGGAGCCGATTTCTTCCAGAACCGCCTTCAGGCGTTCCTCGAACTCGCCGCGGAACTTGGATCCGGCGACCATGGCGCCTAGGTCAAGCGACATCAGCCGCTTGTCCTTGAGGGATTCAGGCACGTCGCCGTTGACGATGCGCTGAGCGAGACCTTCGATGATCGCGGTTTTACCCACGCCCGGCTCCCCAATCAGGACCGGGTTGTTCTTGGTGCGGCGCGAGAGGACCTGGACCGTGCGGCGGATTTCCTCGTCACGGCCGATCACGGGATCCAATTTGCCCGAGCGCGCGGCTTCGGTCAGGTCGCGGGCATACTTCTTCAGGGCGTCATAGCTGCCCTCGGCGCCCGCGGAATCCGCCGTGCGGCCTTTACGCAATTCCTTGATCGCGGCGTTCAACGCCTGCGGCGCGACATTGCCGTCCTTGAACGCCTTCGCCGCCGGGGTGCCTTCCGCCATGGCCAGCGCCAGCAGCATGATTTCCGCGGTCACGAAGCTGTCGCCGTTCTTTTCGGCCAGTTTCTGCGCCGCGTCGAAAACCTTCGCCAAGGAACCGTCCAGGTGCAGATTGCCCGCGCCCGATCCTTCGACTTTGGGCAGCTTGGCAAGCGTCGCTTCAGCAGCGGCATGGACGGTTTTAGGATTGCCGCCCGCGGATTGGATCAGGCTGGCCGCGAGGCCTTCCTTGTCGTCCAGCAGGACTTTGAGCAGATGTTCGGAAGTAAGCCTTTGATGGCTGCTAGTCAGCGCCAGGGTCTGGGCGGACTGGATAAAGCCACGGGCCCTGTCCGTGAATTTCTCGAATTCCATTGTTCAACCTCTCTTGCTGCGCCCCCAGCCAATGCCAGCAGACGCTTAGTCGAGTCGATATCTCCGTAGCGTTGTCGCTACCGTTTTCTGGACCCTATCAGGCGTCCGAGACATATATGGTGTGTCAAAAAATTCACACAATAGGGGTAAGGAGAATGCAGTAGCCATTCCCTGGAAACCTGGGTTAATGAACCCTGAAACGCATCTTCTCGGCCCCAATGAGCGTATTGCCGGAGCATAAGACATGCATCATATCACAACGATCGTAACCGGCAGGGAATGGGCCACCTTGACCTGGTCCGACGGCTTGACCCAATCGCTCTATGCGCCCTGGCTGCGCGACAACGCGCAGGATTCACAGACGGTTCATCCGGGCAATGGTCAGCGCCTGATCGATATCGCCGATCTGCCTGAAAACGCGGCATTTCGTTCCGCCACGTTGAGCACAGACGGGTCGTTGGCCATAACATTCGACCCGGACGGGCATGAAAGCGTCTATCCCGCGTCATGGCTGCGCGGTTTCGCCGCCCCTGCGCAGGATCCGTATGGCCCACGCTTGTGGCCGACGGGATTTACCGTCGCCCGCTTCGAGTATGGAAAAATCATCGCCGACCGGGATACCGAACGGAACTGGCTGACGGCCATCGCACGGGACGGCATCGCATTGGTGACGGACGCGCCGGTCGAACCGGAAACGGTCTGCGCAATCGCGGAAAATTTCGGGTTTGTGCGGGAGACGAATTACGGCCGTCTGTTCGACGTCAGGTCAGTTGAAAATCCGACCAACATGGCCTTCACCTCCGCCGGGCTGATGGTTCATACGGACAATCCCTATCGCGACCCGGTCCCCGGCCTGCAGCTTCTGCATTGCCTTCAAAACGAGACCGATGGCGGCGGGTCGCTGTTCGTCGACGGGTTCCAGGTGGCGGACCGCCTGCGCCGGGACGATCCGGAGGCCTTCCGCATCCTCAGCACCACCTGGCTGCCGTTCCGCTTCCATGACGCGACCGTGGACCTGCAGGCCCGCGCGCCGATGATCACGGTCGACGACAAGGGCCGCGTCGTGACCATCCGCTACAACAACCGGTCCATCGCGCCGGCCGATTTATCGGCGGCGGATTTGCCGGCCTTCTACGACGCCTACCGGAAATTCTCACACTACCTGCGCAATCCGGAGGTCGAGGCGACCTTGCGCCTCGCGCCGGGGGACTGTGTCGTCTTCGACAACATGCGCGTCCTGCACGGACGCAAGGGGTTCGCACCGGGCAAGCGTTGGCTGCAGGGCTGCTACGCCGATAAGGATGCGGTATACGGGCGGTTGCGCATCGGCGATGACAAGACGGTCCAACAGATGTAACAATTTGCCGCTAAGCTATTGGCAACACTTGAAAACCCACAAATTCGGAATTTGTCACCATGCTGAACCAACTCCCGGCCGACCAGGGTGATATCGTCGACAAGCTAATCACGATCTTCGCGGAGCGGGGCGGCGTGCATTACGGGGAAGGCGTCAGCCAGACCGAACACGCGCTGCAATCAGCGGTCCATGTGGATCAGCAGAATTGCAGCGATGCCCTGGTCTGTGCCGCCCTTCTGCACGATGTCGGCCACTTGCTGCACGAAGACGACATATACCACGCCGAACAGGGAATCGACGCCATCCACCAGGATGTCGGCGCCAACTTCCTGGAGGAGTATTTCGGCCCGGCCGTGTCCGAACCGGTGCGCATGCATGTGGACGCGAAACGCTATCTCTGCGCGGTGGAACCCGGCTATTTCGATCTGTTGTCGGACGCCTCGGTCCTCAGTCTCAAGCTTCAAGGCGGGGTGATGAACGAGGACGAGGTCCAGGCCTTCGAATCCTCTCCGCATCTGGAAGCCGCGCTCATCCTGCGGCGGGCAGACGAGGCCGCCAAGGTTCCAGGGCTTGAGACACCAGGTTTCGAAACCTATGCCGACCGCTTGCGGGGACTGCTGAAGCGCGCATAGTCTATCCCCGCAAAAACAAACATGAAGGGGGAAGCCATGTCAGGGGAAGCGGTCGCGGACCTCGAAGACCCGAGCACGCTGAGGGTCGGGATCAATTTGGGGAACATGCTTCTGGTGACCGATCGGAAAGCAGACGGAACGCCGGTCGGCGTCGCGCCGGACATGGCTGCCCGCATCGCGAAAGCGTTGGGTGTTTCAGTCGATTACAACTGCTTCCCCACGCCCGGCGAAGTCGGCGACGCTATCGAGACCTGGGACATCTGCCTGATCGCGATCGAGCCCAAGCGCGCGGAAATCATCGATTTCTGCGAACCCTATGTTCAGATCGAAGCGACGTATCTGGTGCCCGCCGGGTCGCCCCTTCAAAAGATCGAGGATGTCGACAAACCGGGCGTGAAGATCGCCGTCCCGGCCCGCGCCGCCTACGACCTATACCTGACCCGCACGCTGAAACATGCGGAACTGATCCACGGCCAGGGCCTGCCCGGCACCTTCGAGATGTTCAAACAGGGCGGACAGGACGCGTTGGCGGGCCTGACCCCCGCATTGCTGGAAAACGCCAAGGAAATGCCGGGCTCCCGCGTGCTGCCCGGCCGTTATACCTCGATCAAGCAATCGGTCGGGACCAAGCACGGCAAGCCGGCCTTGAAGGCATTGGTGGAAAAGGTGCTGGCCGACGCCGTCGCCGACGGCACCGTGCAGTCCCTGATCGACAAGCACGGCGTCACCGGCAAGCTCGCGGTCGCGACGGACGATTGACAGTCCAACCCATGGCCACGGCGATCACATAACGATCACAGGGCGAATCCGTAGAGTGCCGCTGGGTTGTCGACAAGAATTTGCCGAACCTGGTCTTCGCCATCCGCATAGTCAAAAAGGGCATTCATGAGATGTCCGTCGTCCGGCATGTATTCGAACATCGCAGGATGCGGCCAATCAGTACCCCACACCATGCGGTGCGGCGCCTGCGCGATTAGCGCTTTTGCGATAGGGACGACATTCTTGAAAAGCGGCCTGTCAACGGAAACACGGTAACACCCGGAAAGCTTGATCCAAACTCGATCCGTGGCAAGCAGGCGAAGCATGGCGTCCACAGCGGGCTGGTCGATGCCGGCGCTGGCATCTACGAGGCCGAAATGGTCGATCACGACGGGAACCGGCAGCGCTTTCAATCGATCCTCGTTCTCGACGATTGTTTCCGGCCGTACCAACAACTGCACGTGCCAACCCAACGGAGCAATCCTGCGGGCCATCCGCTCCAAGCTTTCAAGACCTACACCACCAGCAAACGCCAAATTGAAGCGAATGCCTCTAACGCCAGCGCGGTCCATTTCCTTCAGCGCCGAGTCTTCGATATCGTCATCAACGACCGCGACACCGCGACATTCCCCCGAATAATCTTGGATTGCCTGCAGTGTGACCGTATTGTCCGTGCCGTAGAAAGACGGTTGGATGATCACCGCGCGCTCTATTCCCAATGTCTTGTGGAGCTTTTCGTAATCCGCAAGCGAGGCGGGCGGAGGGGTATAGTCGCGATTCTCGACAAACGGCTGAACGTCGCTAGGTTCGATAACGTGAGCGTGACAATCACAAGCCTTCGGCGGCAGTTGCATGCGCAGCGGGCTGACGGTCGGGCGTGGGGCAAGGCATAGAGCTGTCAAGACTTGGACCTTCCAGGTTCTGGATAAGTAGAAACGTCGGCACTAACATTATTGTTTGCAGAAGATTCGATCCACGGGAAATAACCAGAAACGGACGCAAAATCGGGCCAGAAATAGAGATATGAACAGCTCGATCTATTCTGAAAAACGACGCAGAAAACCTCGGAATTCCAAATCTCTGATCCGCCAGACGGGATGTGCATATGGCTAGGTTGAGCGCAGGGGTATTGATCCCCGGATTGGACGTGACCGCCAACAGCAAGCAACCAATGACAACGCAACTCGCCAAAGCCCTTCGCGAAGCCGTAATTGCCGGCGTGCTGGAGAGTGGAACCCGCATGCCATCCAGCCGCAGCCTTGCCAACGACCTCAATGTTTCGCGGACAACTGTTCTTCAGGCCTACGAACGGTTGAAGGCTGAAGGCTATCTTGAGGGTCGGGAAAAATCGGGGACTTTCGTCCGCACGAAATCCGAGGGCGGAACGCCAGCTTCGCCTGCCTCACCGATCCGCACGCAAACAAGTAGAACTGAATTACCGGTCCGGTTGTCTAAGTGGATGGGCAGGGCCGATTTTGGTGCCCCAGCACATGAGACCCAATCCTTGCCTTTCAATCCTGGCATTCCCGCAATCAGGGATTTTCCGACACAACAGTTCACACGAATCTACCGGAGAGTCTCAATCAGGATGGGACCTTCGGGCAGCGCACGCTGCCCGCCGGAAGGCGCGCCGCAACTGCGCGAGCAAGTGGCCGCATACCTTCGATCCAGCCGGCGCGTGGTCTGCGATCCCGAACAGGTATTCATCGTCTCCGGCACACGGCAGGCGCTCCACGCAATGTTGCTGGCGCTTGCCAATCCCGGAGACAAGGCCTGGGCCGAGGACCCCGGGTATCCCGGCGCTCCAAAAGCATTTCGACTACACGGTTTGAAAACCGTTCCTGTGCCGATAGACAAGGAAGGCATGATGGTCTCGGTCGGACGAGAACTGGCTGACAATGCACGCTTTGCTTATGTGACACCGGCCCGTCAGGCGCCCTTGGGCCATACCTTGTCGCCCGACCGGCGCACGGCGCTTCTTGATTGGGCTTACGACCGCGACGCACTCGTTCTGGAAGATGACTATGACGGGGAATATCGGTTCGGAGGTTACCCGTCGCCCTCGTTGCAAAGTCTCGATCCGGATGGGCGGGTTTTCTATTTCGGCACATTTTCCAAGACACTTCTCCCCGCACTCGGGATTGGCTATCTCGTTGTTCCAAGACGATACGCTCCGGCATTCCCCGGTCTCTTGGATGCCATTGCGCGCCCACCCAGTTTGGCTACCCAGGTAACGGTTGCAGAGTTTTTGCAATCCGGCGCCTTCGACACGCATATCCGTCATATGCGCGACCTTTACAAAAAACGGCAGACCGCACTGCGCGACATATTGCAAAAGGAACTCGGAGAGACGATCCGCATTGAAGTCTTGAATGCGGGCCTGCACTTGATCGCCTGGCTTCCTGAGGGCATGGACGACGAAGCGGTAAAGGAACGGGCCCTGAAGCATGGTCTGCTGCCACGTCCCCTGTCGGAGTTTTCAGCCGGGACCAAACATCCGCCAGCCCTGATGCTGGGCTTTGCCGACCTTCGTTTGCGCGAAATGCCCGCAGCGGCGAGTGCGCTGGCTCGCGCCATCGCAGAGACCACTGAAGGCTGAAAGCCTAAAGGAATCACCCCAACAGTGACGGCAGGAACAGGGTCAGTGATGGGATGAACGTAATGGCGAGCAGTACCGCCAGTTGAAGCAACAACAACGGCCATATGGCCAGGGCGATGCGCTCGATCGTGAGATTCGAAATCGCCGTGCCGACAAACAACGAGTAGCCGAACGGCGGCGTCGCCATACCGATGGCGAAGTTGATCACGACAACAGCCCCCAAATGGATCGGATCCATACCCAATTGCGATCCGATACTGGTCAATACCGTGCCAAGGATGATCATCGCCGCAATGTTGTCCATCACCGCCCCGATAATCAGCAAGCAGACATTCAGCATCAACAGGGTCACAATCGGATTGGAGCTAATCGACAGCACCCCTTCCGCCAATTGAGCTGGTATGCGTTCAAACGCCACCAACCAACCGAAAGCCGCAGCCGTCGCGATGATCAGGCAAATGATCGCCGTCGTCTTCATGGCACCGAGAATGATCTCGTAAAGGTCGGCTACCCGAAGTTCGCGGTGGACAAAAAGCCCGACGATGAGGCCATAGAAAACCCCCACTGCGGAAGCTTCCGTCGGCGTAAATATACCGCCATAGATGCCGCCCAGGATGATTACCGGCGCGGCCAAAGCCCATTTTCCATCCCATAGCGCCCGCAGAAACTCCATTCCGGTTGCGCGCCGATCTTCCGTCTTAACGCCGAGTCGATGCGCGGCGAACCAGCAGGCCGCCATAAAAACGAGCGTGATCATCAGGCCGGGAATAACACCGGCGAGAAACAACTTGCTGATCGATTGTTCAGATACGACCCCCCAGATAACCATGGGAATCGATGGCGGAATCATTTGCCCGATGGGTCCTGACGCAACGGCCAAGGCTGTCGGGAACGGCCGCCCGTAACCGCGGCGTTCCATTTCCGGGATCATGATTTTGCCAACCGCCGCGGTCGTTGCGGGCGCAGAACCGGAGATGGCTGCGAAAAAGGTTGCGGAAATAACCGTGACCATACCCAGACCGCCCGTCACGTGACCAACCAAGGTTTGCCCTATTTTGATCAGCCGCGGAGACAATCCCCCGCGCGCCATCAGATCACCGGTCAGAATAAAGCCTGGAATTGCGAGAAGAGAGAAAATTTGCGTCCCGGAAATAGTTCGTTGCGCGAGAACGACGGAAGGCAGGTCCGCCCACATAAGTCCCACAAACACGGAAAGCGCCAAAGTAACCGCAATCGGCACCCCGGTAACAAGCAGGAAACCAAAGACGCAAAGAAGCAGGATTCCGGTTTCACTCATTGCTCGGTCGCCTCGTTCACGGAATTATCGGACACGAGATTCGGCCGAAACAGCTGCGGCAATCCATGCAGCACGATCAGGACGCCCGCAACCGGGCCCGCAAGGGTCAACGCCTCGATCGGGTAGCGGACGGCGGCTGAAACCTGACCGAAAGTGCGATTGACGTAATCGACACCCGAATAGGCCAGGACCGCGCCGAAGACCACCACAAGCAGCACGATGATGCGCTCGGCCCAACGTCGCGGGACGGCAGGCAAAAGGTCCAACAGCACCGTCAGACGAACGTGAAAGCCTTCCCGAAAGCCGAGGCTTCCCGCCAGCAGAACGATCCAAGTAAAAAGGAAAAGCGCCAATTCCTCGGTCCAAGGTGCTGCACGGTCCAGGAAATACCGCGTGAAGACCTGGTAAATCAGGCTGGCCATGCAGAGAGCCCCCATGGCGACGACAAGCCCGCGTGTAAGGCGAGCTGCAAATGACGAAATAGAATCAAGAAAAGTGTACATCGCGACCGGCGTATCCGTGGACAAAGCTAATAAAACGGCCCGGACACCTGTCCGGGCCGCTACAAGGCCGAGCCTATTTCACTTGCGCGAGCGCCGCATCGAGCAAATCGCCGCCGATGCTGTCTCGGAACTGCTCGTAAACCGGCTTCACGAGGGACCGGAATTCGGCCGGGTCCGCGACATCGTTCACTTCCATTCCATCAGCCCGCAAAGAGGCAACAATGTTTTCATTGTTGGAGGCCACGGCCGCACGTTGGGCCACAACCGCTTCCTTAGCCGAAATCCTCACGGCCTCCTGCAGCTCCGGTGAAAGTCGGTCGAAAGTGCGTTTAGATATCAGAATCCCCAACGCCGAGTACGTGTGCCGCGTCAGAGAGAGATACTTTGCCACTTCCGCGTAATTATTGCTCTTGATAACGGCAATCGGAATTTCCAAACCGTCGATCGTGCCCTGCTGGACAGCGGTGTAAACCTCACCCCATGCCATCGGCACGGCGTTTCCACCCAGCGACTGGAACATACCTACGAAGACCGGGTTCTGCATGACCCGATACTTCACACCTCCGACATCCGCCGGCGTGGTGACCGGGCGAACGTTGTTGATCATGTGCCGAAAACCACCTTCAGCGAAGGCGAGGCCAACGATGCCGTTATCGTCCAACCGTCCGAGGAGTTCCTGGCCGATTTCACCGTCCAGGACCTCGTGGGCTTGTGCTTCGTTGCCGTATAAGAACGGCATGTCGTTGAGCTGAAAGGCAGGCTCAATATTGGCGATCACGGCATTCGTGATAACGGCAACATCCAACGTGCCGAACCCCAACCCTTCCAGCATTTCGCGTTCGTCACCCAATTGACGGTTCGGGAAGTAGGCACCCGTGAACTGCCCTGGTGCATTCTTTTCCAGGGCCGAAATGAACTCACGCGCGGCAATCGCATAGGGGTCCGTCTCACCGTCGGATGTCGTCCAACCGATCTTCAACTCGGTCTGGGCAGCCGCCGGGAGAGTTAGGGCAAGAACGATGGCCCCTGCCGAGACAAGAGACTTGATGATTCTCATGGTTTTCCTCTCTGGTTTTCTTGTTTATCGGACGATCAGAATGTCGCAGAGCGGTTCGAACACCTGTTGCTGCGCCATTCACGCCTAAGAATTTGGCGCAAGACTGTCGGAATTTTCCGGATCTGCATATAGCCAGAACGGATCAACAGCCTCGACCAGATGTCCATAATCATCGATACGACCAAATAATATTAGCGCTGCATTTTCGAAAAGCGGGCCGTCGCTACTCGGCTTCATTCCCTGGCAGGATTCGAAATGGAAAAAGAAGTTTGCAGATTGCGCTCGTCAATCAACCCAGGCTCTCAGCGGCTTTACGTATTTCCTGGGCTATGCGCTTGACCCGGGCCTTGAGCGGCACTCGTCGTCGGGTGACAAGCCACAGTTCGTGATAGCAGCGATGAGGCAAAGAGACGAGTTTCAGACGATCTTTGTCGATAAACGCTTCGACACCGCTGCGTGGCAGCAGCGTGTAACCTATCCCGTCCGCGACCGGTGTCGGTATCTGACCTATCTGATTGACGAATGTTCGTCGTCTCAGGTCACCTGCCCCGCTGAACTCGTCCGGAAAGTTCAGTGAGAACAGTTCGTCGGCATAGCCAAAGCCATCCGGGTGCGCGACAAAGCCTAGCGTTTGTAATGAATCGAACGTGACGGGCTCTGGCGCCCCGATATTCAAGACGAGGCAGAGTTCTTCCTGCCCGATGCGCTGAGCGTCCAACAACGGATGCTTTGGATCGTATCCCAACACCCCGAGATCAAGACTGTTCTTGACCAGCCCCTCTAGCACACCGGTCTGCGGGGCCGCTTCAAGATGAATACAAAGGTTGGGAGCATTTTGCATTATCGTCCGGGCACGAGGGTAAAGGAGCGTGGCAAAGCTGCCCGAACAGGCGATCCTCACCTCCCCGATATCTGGATCATCGCCCTCGATCTGTTCGCGAAGGCGCCGCTCCTCCATTCTGCGTGACCGCCCCAAATCCAGCACGGCCTCCCCAGCTGGGGTCAGGGAAAAACGTTTTCCTTCCTGCACAACGAGCGGTCGTCCGACCTGCGTTTCAAGTTTTCGCAAGTGCTGCGAGACCCCTGGCTGGGTCATGTTCAGACGCTGTGCGGCCTGAGTGAAATGACCGGTCTCGCATAATGTGGTGAATGTCTCGAGCCACGTCGCGTTGATCATGATTCATTCCATTTTATTATCAAAAATATTATAAATGATAATTTAATATTTTTGTCCGCACCATCTACCTGTCTCCCGACACAACACCGTTAAGGAGACGACAAATGACGACGCCCCGCAGTTTTTCTCATATCGGACTATCGGTCCCGGATCTTGAGGCCGCCGTGGCATTCTACGCCGATGTAATGGGGTTCTACGTGCTCATGAAACCAAGCGAGATCGTCGAGGACGATAGTCCAATTGGACAAATGTGTACGGATGTGTTCGGTCCAGGCTGGGACCGCCTGCGCATCGCACACCTGTCAACAGCGGACGGCATCGGCATCGAACTGTTCGAATTCGAAGGTAACAAGAGGCCGGACGACAATTTCGATTTTCGCAAGCACGGCACCTTCCATTTCGCGGTACAGGATCCGGACATTGAGGGGCTTCTTGAGAAGGTTGTTTCGGCGGGCGGCAAACAGCGGATGCCGATACGCGAGTATTTCCCGGGGGAGAAGCCCTACCGCATGGTCTATGTCGAGGATCCATTCGGTATCATTTTCGAATTATATAGCCATAGCTATGAACTGACCTATTCCGCCGGTGCCTATAAATGATGCATGTCAGCGGCTCATCCCGACGGGATGAGCCGCCCCCGCGGGATCAAGGCGATGGGACCGATCCCTGTGGCTTTCAGCAGGATATTTGCCGCGCGAAAAGGCGGTCACGGCGCACGGGTCCCGTCATGCCGCTGAACTGCTTCCTTCCCCCGGAATATCCAAACTTCCCATCCCGTTGATGACAGTGAACAACGCCCCGCAGTTCAAGTGAGGCGCCGATTTTTCTTTTTCAACGTCCCTACTTGTATCGCCGCGCGGGTTCCCCACTTCACAGATGCTCTTCCCTCATCCAGGCGCCGATGCGGTATTTCCTCGGCGCTGCGGCTGCTGATCTACGCAGGCCAAGCTCGGGGCATAAAATTGGATATCCTGCTTCTGGACCTTCTCGGCAAGCCCATGTGGACATGGGCCTTCTTCCTTGCCGTCGTCCTCGTCCTCCTGGTTTTCGATCTGGGTGTCCTGCACCGAAAATCCCACGAGATCGGCGTGCGGGAAAGCCTTCTTCTGTCGGCCTTTTACATCAGTGTGGGGCTGCTGTTCGCGGTTTGGGTCTGGCATTTCATGGGCGAGCCCGCGGCCATTCTCTATCTGACCGGTTTCGTCGTCGAAAAGAGCCTCGCGCTGGACAACATCTTCGTCATCGCAATGATTTTCGGCCATTTCGGGGTGCCGCGCGCCTACCAGCATCGCGTTTTGGTCTACGGTATTCTCGGCGTCATCCTGCTGCGCGGCATCATGATCGGCGTCGGCGCCGCCGTGGTCGCGCGGTTTGAATGGGTCTTGCTGATCTTCGCCGCCTTCCTGATTTTCACAGGCATCAAGATGCTGCGCGACGGTGACGCGGAATACGATGTCGGCCGCAACCCGGTCCTGCGGTTCATGCGCAACCATTGCCGCGTGACCGACGGCTTGCACGGGGAACGCTTCTTCGTCCGGTTGCCGCTCGGCCCGAACGGTCGATCGGCGCTTTTCGTCACGCCGCTGTTGCTGGCCCTCGTTACCGTCGAAGTCGCCGACGTGATCTTCGCGGTCGACTCGATCCCCGCGATTTTCGCGATCACCACCGACCCCTATATCGTCTACACGTCCAATATCTTCGCCATCCTCGGCCTTCGTGCGCTGTATTTCGCCTTGTCCGCGATGATGCACCGTTTCGTACACTTGAAGACGGCCGTCTCTCTGGTGCTCGTTTTCATCGGTGTGAAGGTCATTGCCGCCGAATTGCTTGGCATCGAAAAGGTACCCGCGTCGGTTTCCCTCGGCGTAACGGCCACGCTGCTGATAGGCGGGCTCGCACTCTCACTTTGGCAAACGCGCCGCACGAGCAATGGGAACAGCGGCGGTATAGGATCGGCGAAAACAAAATGAGCCTCGGCGGCAAGGCAGAAACGGTTCTCACACGCGATCCGGGCCGACGCCTGTCCCAAGTCCTACGCGACCTTCAGGCTGGAGACAGTGACCGTATCTCGGTCGACGATATCGTCGGCGCTTTACGCGACCGAAGCTTCGCTCCACTGATGATCATATTCGCCATTCCGAACGTGTTGATGTTCGTTCCCGGTGCATCTTTCTTCACCGGCTTGCCGCTGATTTTCGTCGCCTTACAACTCGTGCTCGGCCGAACCGATGTCTGGTTGCCGCGGTTCGTTGCGGAACAATCCGTCGAGCGAGCGTCCTTCAAAAAGATTGCAAGCAAATCCATACCGTATCTGGAACGGATCGAACGCCTCGCCAAACCACGCTGGTGGCCGGCTTCCTATCCCTTTGCGGACCGGATGATCGGCGCTGCGACGCTGATCCTTGCAACATTTCTGTTCCTGCCCATCCCGTTCTCGAACGGATTGCCGGCGATTGCGATCATTATGCTTGCGCTTGGTTTGAGCGAAAGGGACGGCTATTGGCTACTTGGCGGAATCGTACTTACCGTCGCCTCGACCATGCTTGTCGCGGGCATGGTCACGGCATTGGCGCTCACCGTTTTCGAATTGATGCTGCGCTGACCCGTCACGGGATATTCAATGCCGCCACGCGGTGCCCCCGTCCCGGCCCCCACGCCCACGCCCACGCCTACGCCCACGCCCACGCCTACGCCTACGCCTACGCCTACCCTGACTGCTCGACCGGTTAGCCGGACTGTGCAACTCTCTGCCACCGGCTCAGAAAAAGAGCCCCGCAATGACAACTGGAGACCTCTTTGTGATCGAGCAGATGAACGGCGCTCAAGTCATCCTGAAAATGCTGGAACTGCATGGCGTGCGCCATGTCTTTGGCCTTCCCGGGGAAACCACGATCGGCTGGTACAAGGAATGGCGTCGGCATTCCGGCATCGAGTTCGTTCTGACCCGCGACGAGCGAACCGCATCCTACGCGGCTGAGGCCTATGCGAAGATCACGGGCCGTCCCGCGGTGCTGGAAGCGCCGAGCCCCGGCGTCACCCATTGCACGCCGGGGATCACGGAAGCCTATCTCAGTTCCGTCCCGGTCATCTATTTCAGTTCCGACATCCCCATGAATGGGGATAAACGCCACGGCCTGACCGGCGTCGATCAAACGGCGCTCTATGACAGCATCTGCAAGGAGTCCTTCTATCTGACATCCGTGAAGGACATTCCCTTTCTGATGCGCCGCGCCTTCCGCGTGGCCACCGCCGGCCGACCCGCGCCGGTTCATATCCGCGTTCCTGCGAATATCTTCCATGAAACGGCGGAGATCGGCGACCTCTACGCCGAACCTGAATACGGCAGCTATCCCGCGCACCGGCCCGTTGCCGACCACGCCAGGACACGCACGGCGATCAATCTTCTGATGGCGGCGAGACAGCCGGTCATCGTCTGCGGTCAGGGTGCCTTGATCTCAAAGGCCAGCGAGGCGGTCCTCGCCCTCGCCGAGCTTCTGCAAATCCCGGTGGGGACGACCACGCCGGGCAAAGGCACGGTGCCGGAAACGCATCCGTTGTCCCTGCGCGTCATCGGCGCGCGCGGCGGCATGGCCTACGCGAATGAGTATGTGCACGAGGCCGACACGGTTTTCCTGGTCGGTACAAACACGGATTCCGCGGGGACCGACGGATGGAAGCTGTATGGGGATCCCGCCGGCAAGACCTTCATCCATCTCGATATCGCCGAAGCCCATATCGGCAACAACTTTCCGGTAAAGGTCGGATTGGTCGGCGATGCCCGCGCGACTCTGGACCACATGATAGAGATGATCCATCGCGATCACCCCGGCCTTGCACGGGACAAGATCGACCTGACCCCGATGAAACGAACGGCATTGGACGCGGTTTTCAATTCAAACATTCGGATGCCGGAGGGAACGGTCTCGCCTGTGAAACTGACCCAGGCGCTGGATGCGATCCTGCCGGCAAACGCAATCGTCACCGCCGAGCCCGGCGTCAGCGCGATCTATCCATCCGCCCTGCTTTCGGTGCGCGAGGCCGGCCGGCGCTACATTACCAATTACTCGATGGGCGCGCTCGGCTATTCGGTTCCGGCCGGGCTCGGCGCTGCCTTCGCATCCGACGGGCCCGTGATATCCTTTACCGGCGACGGGTCCCTGGGCTTCGTCCTCGGTGATTTCGAGACGATCCGGCGGTCGGGCAAGAACGTCACGATCATCCTGACCCGGAACGACAATTTCGGCTGGATCCGCGGCGAAGCCATCCTGCTGGACGAGGTGGACGAGCCCTGGTCGACCGATTTCGGCCCGGTCGACTATGTAAAAGTGGCAGAAGGCTTCGGCTTCCAAACCGCCAGGATCACAAACGAAAGCGAAATCGACGCGGTCCTTCGCGCCGCGATCGAAAACCCGGGCGCCAATTTCATCGAAGTCATGGTGCCCAGCCAGGACAAGATCGTCCCCTTCGTGCCAAACTGGGTCGAGGCGGCAAAGGAGAAGGGCCTGCCCTACTTTTCCTGATCCCGGCCGGCCCACCCCCGATTGCCGCGCGTCGGGCGATGCGGTACTGGAATGGATGGGTTATTGCAGTGCGGCAAAAGGAGTCTCGCTGAATGAAGGTCATCGTTTTGGGTGCCGGCGTGATCGGCGTGACGACGGCGTACTATCTGGCCCGCGCGGGCGCGCAGGTCATGGTGCTGGACCGACAGCGGGAACCAGGACTGGAGACCAGTTACGCGAATGCCGGCGAACTTTCCTACGGTATGACGTCGCCCTGGGCCGCGCCGGGCATCCCGATGAAGGCGGTCAAGTGGCTGTTCATGCGCCATCGCCCCCTTTTCATCTATCCGCTGATCAGCCCCCGGATGTGGGCCTGGGGCCTGAAGATGCTGGCCAACTGCAATGAGGAAGCCTACCGGATCAACAAGTCCCGGATGGTGCGGATCTCCAATTACAGCAAACAGTCCCTGAAGGACCTGCTGGCCGAGGTGCCGCTCGACTTCGATTTGCGCGAACAGGGTACATTGCAGCTGTTCCGCACCCAGAAACAGCTCGACGGGTCAAAGGCCGACCAGGACGTGCTGGCCCAATTCGACTCGCCTTTCGAAGTGCTGGATAAGGAAGGCTGCATCGCGGCCGAACCGGGCCTCCAGCATGTGAAAGAAAAGTTCGTCGGCGGATTGCGGCTGACAGCGGACCGCACCGGCGACTGCCGCATGTTCACGCAGGGCCTGGCCAAGAAGGCCGAAGCGATGGGTGTCGAGTTCCACTACAACGTCAACATTCAAGGGGTCACCACCGGCTCGGACCGCGTGGAAAAGGTCCTGACGGACGAGGGCCCGCACGAGGCGGACGCCTTCGTCTGCTGCATGGGTCCCTATGCGCCGATACTGTTGCGGTCCATCGGCGTGAATGCCCCGATCTATCCGATCAAGGGTTATTCCATCACACTTCCCGTCACGGATTCCGACGCCGCTCCGCAATCGACCATCATGGACGAGACCCATAAGGTTGCGATCACGCGCCTCGGCGACCGCATCCGCGTCGCCGGGCAGGCGGAGATTGCCGGTTATTCCGCCAAACTGGGCGAGCACAAGACCGATACCGTCCGCTATGTCGTGAACGATCTGTTCCCGAAGGGCGGCGATGTCTCAAAGGCTCAGGGCTGGACCGGCCTGCGTCCAATGACGCCGGACGGCACACCGGTGATCGGGCGGACGAAGTATTCCAACCTGTTCCTGAACACGGGCCACGGCACGTTGGGCTGGACCATGGCTTGTGGTTCTTCACGTACTGTCGCCGACGTGGTCATGGGCAAGACGCCTGAGATCGACATGGACGGGCTCGAACTCACGCGCTATCGCAGCTAGCCGGATGGCAGGTTTACACAGGCCGCCGGTAAGTCCTATAACCCCGTCCGCCAGGGGCCGGCAGTGCTTGGAGAATAGAACCGTGACGGCGTTTATCGCATCGCACAGGCTTTCCGTCGCGCCGATGATGGATTGGACGGACCGGCATTGCCGGGTCTTACATCGTTTGGCGACGCGGAACGTCATGCTTTATTCGGAGATGGTGACGACCGGCGCCGTGCTGCACGGTGATCGCGACCGGCTGCTCGGTTTCGATGCGTCGGAACATCCGGTCGCCTGTCAGCTGGGCGGATCGGACCCCCAGGATCTGGCCGAAAGCGCGAAGATCGTCGCCGATTACGGTTATGACGAAGTGAACCTGAATGTGGGCTGCCCGTCCGACCGGGTGCAATCGGGGCGGTTCGGTGCCTGCCTGATGGCGGAACCCGATTTGGTCGCCAGATGCATCGCGGCAATGCAGGACGCGGTCGACATTCCCGTGACGGTGAAATCGCGGATCGGCATCGACGACGCGGAGTCCTATGAAGGCCTTGTCGGTTTCGTCCAGCGTATCTCGGAAACCGGCTGTCGTTATTTCACCGTGCATGCGCGAAAAGCCATCCTGAGCGGTCTGAGTCCGAAGGAGAACCGCGAAATTCCGCCGCTGAAATACGATTACGTCTACCGCCTGAAGCAGGACTTCCCCAATCTGGAGATCGTGCTCAACGGCGGGGTACAGTCGCTGGAAGAAGCAGTCGAACACCTGACCCATGTGGACGGCGTCATGATCGGGCGGGCAGCCTATAATACGCCGGCGGTCCTGCTCGGCGCGGACCGCATGATCTTCGGCGAAGCGCGGGCCGGCGGTGATCTGTCACGGCACGATCTGGTGCAGGCCTACCTGCCCTATATCGAAACACAGGTCACCAGTGGCACGCCGCTCAATCGGATGACCCGGCATGTTCTCGGCCTGTTCAACGGGCTTCCCGGTGCCCGCGCCTGGCGGCGGTATTTGAGCGAGAACGCCTATGCGGACGGCGCCGGGCCGGAGGTCGTCGAGGCGGCGTTGAAGCTTGTACCCGCGACTGACACAGCGATGGCTCGGACGGCATAGGTCACACTTCGGACGGTCCACAGTAATCATCAAGGATTGTGGAACCGGATCGTATTCCTCTCCACTCAGGGCAGGACGGACCCCGCATCCACCATGGCGTTGAACACAACCCCGGCCACGGCGGAGGGCAGGTGCTGGCCGATCTCGATCGCTTCCCGCCCCGCGTCCACCATGTCTTTGGAAGGTTGCCGGGGTACGATCGCATAACCGGACTTGTTCAGGGCACGGACGACTTCCTCCGCCTGACGGTTGTAGTTCTCGTTGAAGAAGGTCCAGTCGACGGACTGGATGGCCTTGGCGATCACACCGTTCACCTCTTCGTCCATCTGCCCTTGGGTCAAGGCCGGCACCGCCTCCTTCATGTCCTGCCGTTCCGCCATGGTCTCCGTCCCTATCCATTCACGACGCTTGCAATTGCCCCATCCCGCGCGGTACCGCCTTGGCATAACCGCGGATGACGGGAACTATTGTAGATGCTTCGCAGCGTTCGCCCAATCCGCCAAGTGACAGGCCCGCCATGTTCGACGATCAGATTACTTTCCTTTATGTCTCCGATATCGAGCACTCGGCTGCATTCTACGGCAACCGATTGAACCTGCCGCTGGTCCTCGTGCAGCCGGCCGGATGCCATATCTATCGGACTGGAAAGTCCTCCTATATCGGCCTGTGCGCCGCACGGCCCGACAAGCAACCCGGCGGAAGCGGCGTCGTCCTCTGCCTGGTTACCCAGGATGTGGATGCATGGTACACGCGCCTGTCCGCCGCTGATGTCCCCTGCGACGGGCCGCCAAGACTGAATGCGGATTATGGCATCTATCACTTCTATTTCCGAGACCCGGACGGTTACCTGATGGAAATACAGCGCTTCGAGAAACCGGATTGGGCGGGGTGACGGATGGTTGAGATCTATGTTGATGCCGATGCCTGCCCGGTGAAGGAAGAAACCGAAAGGGTCGCAGGCCGCCACGGATTGAAGATCTATATGGTCAGCGACGGCGGCATTCGGCCGAGCCCCAATCCGCTGATCGAGGTCATCGTCGTCTCGCAAGGGGCCGATGCCGCGGACGATTGGATCGCCGATCAAATCAAGGCGGCGGATATCTGCATCACCAATGATATTCCGCTCGCCGCGCGCTGCCTGGAGAAGGACGCCTTCGCCCTGAAACCCAACGGCGAGCCCTTCACGAAGTCCGGCATCGGTATGGCCCTGGCAACGCGCGAGTTGATGCGGGACCTGCGGGAAGCCGGCACGGTCACAGGCGGGCCGCGTCCCTTTGCGAAGAAGGACAGATCCGCATTCCTGAACAAGCTGGAAACCACGGTTCAGGCCGCGCTTCGTAACGCTTCTGCATCCTGAACCAAGACCCTTTTGAATGCGCTTGGGGAATCAATTTCCGGCTTTATCATCGACTACCCTGCATTGCAGAATTTCGACCTCACCCTGTAGAGTGTCGGAATGCGGGGGCATCGAGATCAAAGCATGAATTCGACGGAGGCAGTGGCAGGCCGATGGTAAAGCGGCTCAATTATCAATCCCTTTCGTCATTCGCCAAGGGACGGCCGCTGGTCGGTGACGCGATAAGCCGATGGCCACCGCAACCGATCGATTTCTCGGAAGCGCTCGATGTGGCCGACATGAAGGCCGAACACCGGAAACTTGCCGCGATCTCGGAGGGCGGCGTCGTATGCTGGGAAAAATTCGATATCGTCGACTTCGGTGCGATGATGCCGTCCATCGCGCTGTTGGACTGTGTTTCCGGCGAGAATGGAGAGCGGGATTTCCAATACGGATATGTCGGCGAATCGATCAATGAAATCGCGCAACGCCCGCTGCGGGGAATTCGGCTCGGCGATGTGCTTGTCGGGGAGGCCAAGCAGCAGATTATTGAGGAATACACCGCCGCTATCGATGGCCGTGAACCTCGGGCGAGCATCGGCCAGGTGACGATTTCCGACGACCTGGACTGGGTCCACTACATGCGCTTCCTATATCCGGTCCGGCGCGATGGCGAGGTGAACCGTGTGCTTCTGTTCATGCTGTTCGCGCTGTGAATTGCCCCTGCCTGTCAACCCACCTTGGTCGCTTTCACCAGGTATGACGACGCGGCCACGTAACCGACCCAGGTTTCGCTGAGCTCCTTTTCGATACCGATCGTATGCTGCGCAATCGCGGTGTCTTCGTTTCCGCAAAACGGCGGCGCGGCAAAGAAGCGGGTGAATTTCAGCGTATCCACGGTAAACCCGAACGGTTTGAAACCGTCATTCACCGTCAACGGATTGTCCGTCCTGGTCTTCACGGTCTCGCGGATGCTCTCCGTCTTTTCCTCACCCGTCGGTATCGAAAGGCGCGACCGCATTCTGTCGGTGACCCAGGCGAGCTTTTCATCGCTCAGTTCGAAATTCGGCGCCAAGGCACGGCGATAGAATTCGACCGTAAACTTGTCGAGCGTGAACAGATCGAACAGCATGTTCAGATGCGCGGAAATCAGGGTTCCGCCGGGACGGGTAATCCTCGCGCATTCGGCCAGGATGCTCTTCGCCTCGTCATCGCTGCAATATTCCAGCGGCCCGACGCAAAGGACCAGATCGGCACAATCATCGTCGAGCCCGGAGAGATCGGATGCGCAAGCCTCGACAAAACGCAGGTTGCCTTTGGAACCGGCATGGCCCTTAAGGCGCCGGCCGCACCATGTCAGCATTCGCGGCGAGAAATCCACGCAGGTCGCCGCAGATCCTGCTTGCAGGAACGGTTCCACCAAATGGCCGCCGCCGCAACCGATGTCGACCACGTGCTTCGGCGTCAGGCCGCTGCAGAGTTCGTGAACCCTGTCACGCCGGATCGGAAAGAAGGGATAGGTATCTGTAGCCGCACCGTCGGTCGGGTAGGCCTTCTCGGCAAAAACCTCGAAATAGTCGCCGTCGAAGAACTCACGCGCCAACCGCTCCATGGTGTCAGCCGCCCGTCCTCAGCGAAGGAAATCCGGACGCACGCGCCATTGGCCGTCTTTCAACTCGACCACGTCGCGATTGACGAATTTTTCGCCGACCTTCTCGAAAAGAGCGTCGGACACCCCTAACCGTTCCTGCCATTTCGCTTTGACCTCCGGGTCGAGAATGCCGTCCTTTTCCAGGATCAGTCGGACCGCTTCCTCTCTCGACATCCGGCCGTAGCTGATATGGTTGAAGCACGTATCCGTCACCGGGCCGATGCCGAACTTGATGAACTTCGCCCACAGACTTACCGGCGTGGCCCCATCGTCGATCCCGAGGTAATCCTCGGTCCGGCCCGGCATGATCTCGTCCAGCCCCTTGAACCCCAGGGATTTCGCCTTGTCGGCCACGACAGCCGAATCCCAATCGACGTAATGGCCAAGCCACAGGATATTCATGCCGGAGGCGCGCAGCGCCGCCAAATCCTCGGAGACGTAGGACTGCAGGTGCTCCTCGGGCAGACCGAGTTCCTTGATCTTCGCCGCGATCTCGTCGCCGCCGAGCGAATGCATCATCTGTGCGACAGCGTCGCCGCCATGCCCGAGGTCGGCCCCGCCTTTTTCGAAGTCGTGGTTCTCCCCCATGATGACGAGCTTAATGCCCATCCGGGCGGCGAACTTGATCGGCCAAGTATAGATCGCCTTGTCCTGCGACCAGCTAGGCCAACACATGGTTTCGAAGCCCCACACCGCCAGTCGCCTCGCCGTTTCCGGCGCCGGCCGCAGCGTGACCAGGTCGACGTCGAACCGTTCCCTGAGATTTCTCAGATTGGCGAGGCCGGCATCGGTTTCGACCAAGGGGGCGACATTGATACAAAGCGGACGAAGCCCCAGCTTCTCCTTGATGAGATAGACCTGATAATGGGAGTCCTTCCCCCCGCTGACGGGGATCGCGCAATCGTATTCCTGCCCGTCGCGGCCGATCTTCTCGCAAATGGCGGACAATTCCTGCCAACGCGCGTCCCAGTCGATCGCCCGTTTGGATTCCTGCGCGGCGCAGCCCGAACAGATGCCATCGTCATTCAGGGAAAACCCCGGTTTGACCGATGTGTAGCAGCACTTCGAGCAGTACTGGATCTTCATACTTCCTCCAACAATCTCAACCCGGCGTCCAACCGGTTCGGCCGGGCTTACTGCCCGGCAATCGTCATCCCGTCGATCCGTACCGTCGGTGCGTTCGTCGCATGCAGGAACTCAAGGTCATCCGCCGCGGTCATCTGCATGAACATATCCTTCAGATTGCCTGCGATCGTCATTTCGTTCACCGGAAAGGCAATCTCGCCATTCTCGATCCAGAACCCCGATGCGCCGCGGCTGTAATCGCCCGTAACGCCGTTGACGCCCATGCCCATCAGGCTGGTGACATAGAGGCCCGATGCGATATCCGACATCAGTTCCTTGGGACTGACCGACCCCGGTTGCAGATGGACATTGGTCGTCGACGGCGACGGCGGCGCGGATGTACCGCGCGCGGCCCGGCCGGTCGACTGCAGGTTCAGCTGCCGTGCCGTATGAAGGTCGAGGATCCAGGTCTGCAAAACGCCGTCCTGCACCAGGGCCATCGGCGCATTGGCCAGTCCTTCCGCGTCGAACGGCTTTGAGGCGAGGCCGCGGCGCCGGTGCGGATCGTCCATGATGGTCAGCGCCGGGTTCATAACCTGCTGGCCCATCTTGTCTTTCAGGAAACTGGTTCCGCGCGCAATCGAACCGCCGTTTATCGCCGATGT
Organism: Hwanghaeella sp.; assembly: GCF_965227365.1. Taxonomy (GTDB): domain Bacteria; phylum Pseudomonadota; class Alphaproteobacteria; order UBA8366; family Aestuariispiraceae; genus Hwanghaeella. The sequence continues at coordinate 156,274 of NZ_OZ245754.1, read as the reverse complement.
GAGGTGACGCACCAGACTGGGCGACATGCGCGGGTCGAACACCACGGGCAAGGCCTTCGTTGCCCCCTTGCGCGGGTTCAGTTTCGCGACCGCCCGCTCCCCGGCGGAGCGTCCGATTTCCTCCGGCGCCCGCAAATCGGAACCGTGCACGGTGGTGCTGTAATCGTAGTCCGTCTCCATGCCGGTGCCTTCCCCGGCCAGCACGGAAACCCCGATACCGTGGCGTGACCCCTTGTATCCGCCGGAAAACCCGTTGCTCGCCGCAAGGAAGATATCCCAGCGGCTCCATTCCGCGCTCGCGCCGTCGGAATTGGTCACGCCGTCAACCGCCAGGGCGGCGTCCTCCGCTGCACGCGCACGCTCGATCAAGTCCTCCGCGCTCGGCTCCGACGGATCGAAAAGATCCAGGTCCAGATCCGTCCTGTCGGTCAACTGGTCCGGGTCGGCAAGGCCGCAATAGGCATCGTCCGGAACGGCCCGCGCCATCGCGATCGCGCGTTCCACCAACTGGTCCAATGCCTCTGGAACCCAATCGTTCGAGGATACGACCGCCTGTTTCTTGCCGATGATCACCCGCAAGCCCAGATCATGGCTTTCCGACCGTTCCAGCGATTCGACCTTGCCCAGCCGCTGGCTGTGGGAAACGGATGTTCCCGCCGCCGCGACGGCATCGGCCTGGTCGGCCCCGGCCTTGGTCGCCTTGACGATAAGGTCGGATAGCAAATTGCGGGGATCGGCCAAACTCATGGACGCACCTTCCTCCGATAACTGAGATTTATTCGCGGCTTGCCGGTTTTGTTGACATGCCTACCGAAGACATAAGGGGAAACCGGCGGCGGGAAAAGACTTGCCGTCCAATATAGGGGCCCTCGGCCAAATCGCTAGCGGAACAGGTCGGTCAGAAAACCAGGCATCGGAAGTCCCCTGGATTCCTCGCCGATCCCCATGATGGCAATGAAGGTGATGGTGGCGATACCGACCGCCGCCATGATGATTTGTATCCGTGTCCGGCGCAGCATCGGTTCCAGGTCCGGCATTTCGTCCGGGTCCGTCTCTTCATGCCGTTTAACCCGGCGTTCGAACTTTTCTTCGCGAAACTTCTTCCGATTGACGAATTTGAACAGGATCATCAGCCCCAACATGATGACGCCGACGATCCATAAGGTGTCCGCCACTTGGGGGTCGATGATCATCCGCGCTCCCGCTCGACCGCGCGCCAGCCGATATCACGGCGGCAGAAACCATTGGGCCAGTCGATCCGATCGATGACGCCATAAGCGCGCGTTCTGGCTTCCGACACGGACTGTCCCCGCGCCGTGACGTTCAACACCCGTCCCCCGGTCGCGAGCAAGCTACCGTCATCGCCATTTGCGGTGCCGGCATGAAAGACGATGACATCCTCGTCCCCCGACGTGGCCTCTTCCACGCCTTTGATCACGGTGCCTTTTTCATAGCCACCCGGATAGCCCTTCGACGCCATGACCACGGTGACGGCCGCTTCATCGTACCAGCGCAAATCGAACGAGGAGAGGACCCCGTCGGCGGATGCGATCAGGGCCGGTGCAAGGTCGGACATCAGCCGCATCATCAGGACCTGGCATTCCGGATCGCCGAAGCGGACATTGAATTCGATCAAACGCGGCCCGTTTTCGGTAATCATCAGCCCCAGGAACAACACCCCCTTGTAGGGCGCGCCTTCCGCTTCCATCGCCTTCATCGTCGGCTCAAGGATCTCCTTGAGGATGCGGTCCTCGATCTCGGGCGTGCAGACGGGCGCCGGCGAATAGGCCCCCATCCCGCCCGTATTGGGCCCCTGGTCGCCGTCATAGGCGGCTTTGTGGTCCTGGGCCGAGGCAAGCGGCAGCACGGACTTGCCGTCGCATAGCGCGAAATAGGAAAGCTCCTCCCCTTCCATGAACTCCTCGATCACCAATTCCTCGCCGGCCGCGCCGAACTTTCCGCCGGTCATCGCGTCATCGATGGCCTGCAAGGCCTCCTCCACCGTCTGGGCGACGGTGACGCCTTTCCCGGCGGCCAGGCCGTCGGTCTTCACAACGATGGGCGCGCCCTTTTCCTGAACATAGGCACGGGCTTCGTCCCGGTCGGTAAAGCGGCGGTATTCCGCGGTCGGAATCCCATAACGGCGGCAGACATCCTTCATATAGCCCTTGGATCCTTCCAGGCGCGCCGCGGCGGCGCTGGGCCCGAAGGCTTTCACGCCGGCTTCGGTCAATCGGTCGACCACACCGGCGACCAGCGGGTCTTCCGGCCCGACGACGACGAAGTCGATTGCTTCCGCCTTCACGAAATCCAGAATGCCGTCGATATCGGTGGCCTTGATCGGAACGCATGTCGCATCCTGGGCTATGCCCGCATTGCCCGGGGCGCAAAACAGCGCATCGCAAAGAGGCGACGCCGCCAGCGTCCAGCACAAGGCATGTTCCCGTCCGCCCGACCCGATAACCAAAATCCTCACGCGCCTGCTCTCCTCTTCTCGGCAACCTACGACACCCGCCCGCCGGGGCGGGGCACCATACCGAAACTGCCCCCTTCTAAGCCAGCCCATAGAGGGCAAAACCCGCCAATAACGGCGTTGTCCCGCCATTCGGGGTCCGCGCTTCGCCGTGCCTTGGCATCCACCGTGAATCCCAGGCACACTGTGGCCCGCAAAACAATGGACCCCGATCAGCAAATCCCATGAGCGAAAGCCAGCACAGATCAGCGGACCGGCCCGGCGATAATACGCCTGAATTCAGCGTTTCCGAAATTTCCGGCATTCTGAAACGCATGGTCGAGCAGAATTTCTCCCATGTCCGGGTGCGGGGAGAGATTTCAGGCTTCAAAAGGGCGGGATCCGGTCATCTCTACATGGCCCTGAAGGACGATCAGGCGGTGATTGACGGTGTGTGCTGGCGCGGCACCGCGCAGCGCCTGTCGGTCCAACCGGAAGACGGTCTGGAAGTCATCGTAACCGGCAATCTCACGACTTATCCCGGCCGCAGCAAATACCAGATCGTCATCGAGTCGATGGAGCATGCGGGTGAAGGCGCGCTGCTGAAATTGCTCGAGGAGCGGAAAAAGCGGCTTGAGGCGGAAGGCCTTTTCGACCCGGACCGCAAGAAACCGATTCCCTTTCTGCCGGACGTCATCGGCGTCGTCACGTCGCCGACCGGCGCGGTCATCCGGGATATCCTGCACCGTCTGCGCGACCGCTTTCCAAGCCGGGTTCTGCTCTGGCCCGTCCTGGTCCAGGGGGACGGGGCCGCGGAGCAGGTTGCCGCGGCCATCCGCGGCTTCAACCGTATCCAGCCCGGCGGCAAAGTGCCGCGGCCGGACGTCCTGATTGTCGCGCGCGGCGGCGGCAGCCTGGAGGATCTGTGGTCCTTCAATGAAGAAATCGTCGCCCGCGCCACGGCGGAGAGCGACATCCCGATCATTTCCGCCGTCGGCCATGAGACCGACGTCACCCTGATCGATTTCGTATCCGACCGGCGCGCCCCGACACCGACCGCGGCGGCGGAAATGGCGGTTCCCGTCCGGCGCGACCTGATGGCCAACCTGATGGATCTGGAGCGCCGCAAACTCGGATCCTGGACGCGTTTCACCGACCGCGCCGCGATCCGCCTGGACGGCCTCGCCCGCGGCCTGCCCGACCCGCGCTCACTGCTCGATACCGCGACCCAACGGTTGGATGACGTTTCCGAACGTCAGGCCTATGCCATGCGCAGCCTGTTGCGGCATGAAGCCCAGGCGCTTTCCGGCATAGCGGCCCGGTTGCGCAGCCCGAAACAGGTGCTGGAGGCACAAGCCGACCGCCTCGTTCAACTGACCGAACGATTGGCACGCGCCTCGAAGCGGCGCGTTTTGACGGAGCAAGACCGGTTCGCCCGAACCGAATTCGGCAGCCGTCTGGACAAGGCAATGGCACGGCGGCACAGGGAAAACGCGACCGCCTTGGATCAGTTGGGAAGGCGGTTGGAAAGCGTTTCCTACAAGAATGTCCTGAAGCGGGGCTTTGCCGTCGTTCACGGCCCCGATGGCGGTCTGATCGGCAGCGCCGGCGGGTTGGAAACCGGAACCGCGATCTCCATCGAATTCAGCGACGGCAAAGTCAACGCCACCGTCGACGGCAATGATGCGCCCAAGCGCAAGACGGCCGCAAAAGAGCAGAAGCCTGCGACGCAGAAGCCGGCGGAGCCGAAACAAGGAACGCTGCTATGAGGCTTTTTGCCTTTCTTTTCGCGGTGATGATGGTTGCGGTCTGCCCCGTGCAGGCGGGCCAGACGAGTCTGGATGGCGTGTTTTCCCAGGGCGGCATGGTGATCGGCAAAACCGAACCCGGGGCCAGGGTGCATTTCGAAGATCGGCGTCTTCGGGTTTCCCGGGACGGTGTTTTCATCTTCGGCTTCCACCGCGACGATCCACCCAACATGTCCCTGCACATCGCGTATCCGGACAATACGGAGGAGACCATCGCGCTGAAGGTCGAACAACGGCAATATGATATTCAGCGTATCGACGGACTGCCTCAGAAAAAGGTGTCGCCGCCACCGGACGTGATAGAGCGTATCCAGCGCGAGGCTGCCGCGGTCCGCAAGGCCCGTGCCCGCGATACGGATATCGAGGCTTTTCTGCTCGGGTTTCTTTGGCCTGCGGACGGCCCGATCACGGGTGTCTATGGCAGCCAACGTGTCTTGAACGGCGAACCGCGGCAGCCGCATTACGGCGTCGACGTTGCCGCCCCGACCGGGACACCGGTCGTCGCACCCGCCGCGGGTACGGTCTCCTTCGCCGAGCCGGACCTCTATTTCTCAGGCGGAACCTTGATGATCGATCACGGGCACGGTCTCGCCTCGGCCTTCCTCCACATGGAAAAAATCGAGGTAAAACTCGGAGACCGCATCGAACGGGGTCAACGTATCGGTACGATTGGCGCGACAGGCCGGGCGACCGGGGCCCATTTGGATTGGCGGGTAAACTGGTTCGAAAAACGCCTGGACCCGCAACTCCTCACGATCGTGCAGGAATAAGGCGTACTTCCCTCAATCAGGCCAGCGGCGATGGACCCAGAACCACTGTTCCGGCTTGTCCCTCACCCATTCCTCAATCATCGCATTCATGCGCGTCAACATGATGCGAACATCCTCCTTGCGGTTGCCTGTCTCCGGAATTTCCATGGGAGGATAAATCGTCAGCCGGAACCGCACATTCGGCAGCCGCTCGATCCGAACCGGTACCAGCGGACAGTTGAATCGCAACGCCAGTTCCGCGGGTGCTGACGGTGTCATCGCATCGCGGCCGAAAAACGGAATGGGCATGCCCTCGTTCAGCTTCTGGTCAACAAGCAGACCAAGCGGGTGCCCCGCTTTCAACGCGGCAATGATACGGCGCGCATTGGCGCCGCCCTTCGGAATCATCTCGCGGGAGAAGCGGCCCCTGATCTTTCGAAACAGATAATCCACGATGGGAATCGATGCCGTTCGATAAACATTGACCAGCGGCGCACCGCGATGCGCGGGAACAAGGCTGGCGATCTCCCAATTCCCCATATGCGCCGATACCGCGATGAAGGGGCGTCCATCGGCAATCACCTTGTTCATGATTTCCTCGCCGACGATCTCCACCCGGGATTTCGGGCCCATGGTCGGGATCAGATCGACCTGCCCCCACTCGCCGGCGCCACGTCCCAGATTGTCCCAAACGGCCCGGACGATCCGGTCTACCTCCGCCTGGGGCATATCCGGGTAGCACTGTTTCAGGTTTCGCCGGGCGACCTTGTCCGCCCGCAGGAACGGACCGACCACCCGGAAAACCCAGGACCCGAAGGCCGATGCCCAGGTTATCGGGATATACCGGCAAATCAGGTACAGCAGGCCGATGCCGAGGCCCTGCAACGGGTACAGCAGAACACGCCGGGTCAAGCGTGAAACCGGGCCGCGCTCAGCCATGGTTCATCACCCGGGCAATCAATTCTTCCGGCAGGTTCTTGTTTTCGAAATCCACGACAACGTCCAAAACGGCAACCTTCCGGGCTGCCTCCGCAGGCAGCCTTACGTGATCCTTTGCGGTGGTGACAAGCATTGCGCCCTTTGCCTCGGCCTCGGCAAAAAGACGGTCCAAGTCTTCTCGCGCATACATGAAATGGTCCGGAAACGCGTGTTCCGCAAGAACATCCATTCCGATCGACCGCAGCGTGGCAAAGAATTTCTGCGGCAAGCCGATCCCGGCAAAGGCAATGCATTGTGCACCCGCCACCAAGGAATCCGAGGGTTCGGGACGGAGACCGGCAAACGCCAAGGGTACCCGCCCATCCATTTCGTCCGCCACGCCCGCCAGGTCACGGCCCATCAACAGAACGAGACCCGCCCGCCGCAACGCCGACGGCAGCGCCTCCCGCAAGGGACCCGCCGGAATGGCACAACCGTTCCCGAACCCGAAACCACCATCCACCACGACGATGGACAAATCCTTGTACAGGGTCGGGTTTTGAAACCCGTCATCCAGCAGGATCAACCGGGCGCCATCCGCAATCGCTGCTTTCGCCCCGGCAACCCTGTCCTTGGCGACCCAGGTCGTGACCTCGCGTGCAATCAACAGCGGTTCATCCCCGACATCTTCGGCGCGATGACTGGCCAGATCGACCCGGACCGGTCCCTCCAGCCTGCCGCCATAGCCGCGGCTGACCACCGCGGCGCTGATGCCCTGCCTCTTGGCGGCGCGGGCGAGAGCGATGACAACCGGGGTCTTGCCCGTTCCCCCGGCGGTAACGTTCCCAACGCAAAGAACCGGTACGCCAAGATGCACGGGACGGGTGAACCGCGAGCGAAGAGCTGCACCGGTCCTATAAATCAGAGACAACGGCAGCAGCAGAGCGGCTTTCCAACCGCCTTTCCCTTTTTGCCAGAAATCGGGCGCCTTCATATTACGTCCCTTTTTCACCGGCCGTCCGACAGTCCCGGCAGTAAAGGACGGAGGCGAGCCGTGACCGCATCGACGATATCACGATTGCGGTCCGCGACCTTGCGCGCCGCATCCGATCGTTTGCCGCATTCCCGCTCGTCCGACAGCAGAAGAGACAAGGCCTCGGCCAGTTCGCCCGCATCCGCCACGACCTGGGCAGCGCCGGCCTCCTCCAGTTCCGCCGCGACGGTCGTGAAGTTACCGCGATCCGGCCCATAAAGAATGGCCGTATGTCGCTGCGCCGGCTCAATCGGGTTGTGACCGCCCAGCGTTCCCATTCCGCCGCCGACATAGGCGACGGGTGCAAGGGCGTAGAACAGACCGAGTTCCCCCAGCGTGTCGGCAAGGTAGATTTCGGTATCGCTGCCGATCCTGCGGTCGGCGGTCCGCCGCACGACCCCGTCCACACGGACCCTCAGCAAGGCCTCGATGTCATCCGCACGAGCCGGATGCCGGGGCACCAGGATTGTCAGCAGATCGGGGAAAGCAATCCGCAAGCGCTCATGCGCCTCCAGCACGATTTCTTCCTCACCCGGATGGGTACTCGCCGCCAGCCAGACGGGGCGCCCGCCTATGGCGGCATGCAGAGCCGCCAGCTCCGCCTCGTCGACAGGCAGGGGTGGAGCGGAGAATTTCAGATTTCCGACGCATTCCGCGCGGTCGATACCGAGTCGACGGAACGCGTCCGCGCCCTCCTCCGTCTGGCAGAGAACTACCGAGAAGGCGGACATCATCGACCGGAAGCTGTTCCGCGCCTTGGCCCATCGCCGATGCGACCGTGCGGACAGGCGCGCATTGACCAACGCCATGGGAATCCTGGCCTGATGCGTCCGCCGCACAAGGTTAGGCCATAGCTCGGATTCGATCCACAAGGCGACATCGGGGCGCCAATGATCGAGAAATCGACCGACCCAGCTCGGCACATCCACCGGGCAATACTGGTGGATCGCCCGCGCCGGCAGGCGCTTCGCCGCCATCGCGGCCGACGTAACAGTGCCGGTGGTCAGCAGGATCGAGGCGGCCGGGTTCTCATCCAGGATTTTTTCGATCAGAATAAGCGAGGACATTGTTTCGCCGACGCTGGCCGCGTGCAGCCAGATCAGTGCCCCGTCAGGGCGCGGTTGACCGGCATAGCCCATTCGCTCCCGGATTCGTTCAGGGTCTTCCTTCCCGGCCCGCATCCTCGACCGAAGGAAGGCGGGAAGAAAGGGAGCCGCCGCCTGGGAAACCCAACTGTAGATCGTGGCGATCATTCTTTGTCACGGCTGCCGCGCCGGAAGTCATCGAGCGCCGCCGGCTCAATCGGCTCATGCCCCATTTCGCGATCCGCCATCGACGTCAGCTCGATCATGCGGTTTTCCAGCAGCAGGCGCGCCGCCTCCACCTCTTCCGCTGTCGCCCCCGGCGGCATACGGACCGGTTCTCCCCACAGGAAAACGCCCCGGTTGAACGGCAGGGGAACGATCAATCGGTCCCAAGTATCCATGACGACACGGCGTTTGCAGGAATAGGCGACCGGAATGATAGCCACGTCTGCCATGCGGGCCATGGCGACAACACCTGATTTGACGCGCATGCGCGGCCCGCGCGGCCCGTCAGGCGTCATCCCGAACAGGCGGCCGTCCTTCAGCGAACGGACGATCAGGCGGATCGTCTTCATTTCGGTGCGTTTGGTCGATCCGAATACCGTATCGAATCCGAACCAGCCCATGGAATAGGCGACGAGCCTTCCGTCGCGATGATCCGAGGTGAAGATCGTGATCGGACGGTTCTTCCGGCGCCAGGCATAGGGCATCATGACGACACGGTTATGCCAGAGGGCGATGACGAATGCCTCACCGGTAGCGACAAGCGGGTCGAGGAACTCCGACTCCCGATGGTCCCATCTGGAGGTATGGTAGACGAGACGCAGATAGACGGAGATCAGCCAGCACAGAAACCGGCGGAGACCGTCCGATTGCAGGATTCTCTTACCGATACGCATGGCCGAACGATCCTAGACCGTCTCGTCCGCGGCAGCCTTGCCGCTGTCCGCGATGCCGTTCGGCACTTCATCCCCGGTCGCGCCGTCGGGCTGGTCGAACTGGATCTTGCTGAGCTGCGCGTAGAGCCCGCCCTTGGCAACCAGTTCCGCGTGGGTACCCACTTCCTGGATGCGGCCCTTGTCCAGAACATAAATCCGGTCCGCGTGCATCACCGTGGACAAGCGGTGGGCGATCACGATCGTCGTGCGCCCCTGCATCAAACGGCTCAAGGCTTCCTGAACGATCCGTTCGGATTCCGTATCCAGTGCCGATGTCGCCTCGTCCAGCAACAGGATGGGCGCATTCTTCAGCATGGCGCGCGCAATGGCGACCCGCTGTCGTTGACCGCCGGATAACCGCAATCCGTGTTCACCGACCAGGGTGTCGTAGCCGTCCGGCAAATCCGCGATGAAGTCATGCGCCGCCGCGTTGCGGGCCGCCTGTTCGATTTCCTCCTGCGACGCGTCCAGCCGTCCATAGGCGATATTCGCCCGGATCGTGTCGTTGAACAGCAGCGTTTCCTGCGTCACTAGGCCGATATTCGCGCGCAGCGACTCCAGCGTCACATCGCGCGACGACGTGCCGTCGATCAGGATTTCCCCGGCGGTGATGTCGTAGAACCGCGGCACCAGGTTCAGGATGGTCGATTTGCCGCCGCCGCTTCGTCCGACCAGGGCGATCGTCTCCCCGGCTTTCGCCTCCAGCTCGATATCCTGCAGAACGGGGACGTCGCCGTCATAGGTGAAATCGACATGGCGGAACGCGACTTCGCCGCGAACGCCCGACAACGCTGCCGCGCCGGGCTTGTTCACGATCGTCGGCCGATAGTCGATAACGGTGAAACAGCGCCGCGCCGCCGCCAGGCCTTCCTGCAGGGTCGCGTTCATGCTGGCCAGGCCGCGGGCCGGCTGATAGGCGGCCAGGACGGCCGCGAAGAATGACATGAAGGCCCCGACCGTCGTTTCTCCGGTTTGGATCTGGAATCCGCCCCAGACCAGGACCGCGGCCATGCAAACACCCACCAGGGTATCCAGGATCGGATAGCTGAACGCACGGGTTCGCGCCGATTTGAAGGCCAGTTGGAAAACGGTCTCGAAGGCACTGCCCGCGCGGTCTTCCTCGTAATCGTACATGTTGTAGGCCTTGACCTGGCGGGCGCCTTTCAACGCGTCGTCGATAACCGCGGTCATCTGACCCTGTTCGCCCAGGCTCTTGGTGGAGATCTTCCGCAACAGACGCCCGATCCGAACGATGGGAAAGACACAGAGCGGGAAGAAGACCAGGGCCGCCAGGGCCATCTGCCAGTTCTGATAGACCATCAGACCGGAGAGAACGACGACCTTCAGCACGTCCCGCCCGATCCCCGTCAGCGCCTTGATCACCACGTCGCGCAGCAAATACATGTCGGTAGTGAAACGCGACAACTGACGGCTGGTTCCAGATTCCTGCAAATAGGACAGATCCGCCCGCAGGATCGACGAGAACATCTGCTGCTGCATCTTCTGGACGACCCGCAGACCGATCCGCTGCATCAAGAGGGATTGCGCCATATTGGCAACGCCGGTCACGATGCCCGCGGTCACGAATCCGACCGGCACGACCCATACCCAGAAGGTATCGCGGGTGTTCAGCAATTCATCGAAAGCGGGTTTGACCAGATAGACCTGACCCGCGGTCGCGAAGGCGACCAGAACCATGAAGAAGATCGCCAGCGTCAGCAGTCCGAGATAGGAACTGACATACTCACGCCAAATGCGCCCCGTCAAAGAGCGCGTGGAATCTTCGGAACCTGCTCGAGCGGGATTATGCGCCAAGAAACCGACCAAATCTGCTATTAGTGCTATCGCGCGCCCCTATACCATGCGCCTCCCGGAGCGTCACGTCCGCAGCATCGGTCGGATTCGTGGTTACGGCGACAGTTTTTCAGCCGGACCGAGGGGAAACTTCTCAACCGGATGGAACGGGAACAGCCCCTCCAAAAACTGGCAGACCGCACGCTCCCAGGAAAAGCCCAACGCATAGTCCCGGCAGGCATCCCGGGACACCGCCAGCGCGCTTTGAGCGGCCTGCGCCAGATCCGTATCCAGGAAGCCCACCTTGCCATTGGCGACGACGTCGATCGGCCCGGTCACCGGCAGGGCCGCCACCGGCACGCCGCAGGCCAGCGCTTCGATCAGGACCAGGCCGAAAGTGTCCGTCCGGCTCGGAAAGACGAAAACGTCCGACGCCTGATAATGGCGCACCAATTCATCGCCCTCCTTGGCGCCGACGAAAACGACATCGGGGTGCTTCGTGCGCAGTTCCGACATCATCGGACCGTCGCCGACGACCAGTTTCGTTCCCGGCAGATCGAGGTCCAGGAACTGGCCGATATTCTTTTCCACCGCGACCCGTCCGACATAGGTGTAGATCGGCCGCGGCAGGCCCAAAAAATCGCGGTTCGCCTGGTTCCCTTCCGGTTTGAACAGATCGGTATCCACGCCGCGGCTCCAAATTCGGGTGTTCGAGAAACCGTGGTCGATCAAGGTTTGGCGCATCGAATCCGTCGGCACCATCACGGCCTGGGACGGGGCGTGAAACCGGCGCATCCAGGCATAGGTATATCGGGCCGGAAAGCCGCAGCGCGCTTCGACATATTCCGGGAACCGCGTATGGAAAGAGGAGGTGAACGGCGTATCGGTCTTCAGGCAGTACCGACGCGCGGCCGATCCCAAAGGCCCTTCGGTCGCGATGTGGATGGCATCCGGATCGAACTCGCGGATCATGCCCGCCAGACGGTACCACGCATCGATCGCGAGCCTGATTTCCGGATAGGTTGGACAGGGGATCGTATTGAAGCGATCGGGCCCGATCACATCCACCACATGTCCCATATCCGCGAGTTCGCGGGTGGTCCGCTGATAGGTGCGCACGACACCGTTTATTTGCGGCTGCCACGCATCAGAAATGATGAGTATTCGCATGGGTCTGTCGAACCAACTTTGTATTGTTAGGATTGTCTGCGAGGGGTGGCGGGCGGCCTCCACCGGTGTGTCATCGCCCTGAAAATTGTCCAAATCGGAATCCTGTGAGCCGTTATGACGCCCGCGCGGCCGCGGTCTTGGCGGATTCGGACGTGGGCGCGCGGCCCGTCACCGCATCCTGGTGCGACGTCACCACCGCAGTGGTTTCCGCCCAATGGATGATTTCAAGGCGCCCGTCCGTCTGCTCGACAAGCGCCGTGCAACTCTCGACCCAATCACCGTCGTTGCAGTACAGGATGCCGTCGATCTGGCGGATTTCGGGATGATGGATATGGCCGCAGATCACGCCGTCGGCCTTGCGCTTCTTGGCTTCATGCGCCACCGCCTCTTCGAAGCAGCTGATGAACTCCACCGCGTTCTTCACCTTGTGCTTCAGATAGGCGGACAAGGACCAATAAGGCAGGCCCAGCAGTTTGCGGGTCTTGTTGAAATGGTCGTTCATCCAGAGCAGCAGGTTGTAGGCCCAGTCGCCGAGCAGCGCGAGCCACTTGGCGTACCGCACGACGCCGTCGAACTGATCACCGTGAATGACCAGGAAGCGCCGTCCGTCGCCGGTTTCATGCTCAACCAGATCGCGGACCTTTACGCCGCCGACCATTAACCCCAGATAATCCCGCAATACCTCGTCGTGATTGCCGGGGACATAGATCACTTCCGTGCCCTGACGTGTCTTTCTGAGGATTTCCTGGATCACCGCCGTCTGCGTGTCGTTCCAGTACCATGACCGCTTCAACCGCCAGCCGTCGATAATATCGCCGACGAGGTACAGTTTTTCAGATTGCGTGTGCTTCAGGAAATCGAGCAAATACTCGGCCTTGCATCCCCGCGTTCCGAGATGCGTATCCGAAATCCAGATGGTGCGGTATTTGGAAACTCCACGAAGGCCATGCATCGTCCGCTGCCTCGATCAGTTGAATTTCAGGCAGTGGATACGGATACATTGTTACGGTAATAAGTAATTCGGCAGTCGTAACGAAGTGTTATTCCAACCTTAACAAATACGTCATTGTATTAACATTAGTGAAATCAAACGAAGAATAGAGCTTTGGATTCCTAAGAAATTCCATCATGGATACTGTCACCCCATTGGCGTCCGCCGAATCACTGCCTGCAATACAACCGCAAACCAGCGACCCGGCCATTCTCGTCATTCACAATCCCGTCGCCGGGTTCTGGCAGCGGAACAAGCTGCGCCTCTATCTGAAGGCGCTGCGGGATACCGGCCGCCGCGTCATCGTGCGGAAAACGGCCGGACCGGGCGATGCCACGTTCATCGCCGCTGAAGTCGACCCCCGACAGGTCGAAACCGTGGTTGCCGCCGGCGGTGACGGCACCATCCGCGAAGTCGCCGACGGGTTGGCCGGAAGCGGCGTCCGCCTGGCGGTTCTTCCGCTTGGTACGGCCAATGTGCTGGCATTGGAACTCGGCCTGGGCCTGAGCCCGCGGGCGGCGGCCCGGGCCACGGCGAACGCCCATGAAGGGACAGGATTCGCCGGCTTGGTCGACAATCGCCGCTTCCTGCTGATGGTCAGCGCCGGGATCGATGCCCGCGTGGTTTCCCGGACGTCCACGAAGCTGAAACGGTATATTGGGAAATCGGCCTATGCGGTCGCCGCGGTGCAGGAATTGTTGCGCCCGAAATGGGGCGGACCGATCACGGCCCTTGTCGACGGTGAGGAAATCTCCGGCGATCTGATTATCGTGACGCGGGCGCAGCGCTACGCCGGACCGTTCATCATTGCACCGAACGCGGATATCCGCGGGCGCCGTCTTTTCATCGTGGCGCCGCAGGGACGCGGCTTTTGGGCGATGATCCGTTACGCCGGCGCCCTGTTCACCAATCGCCTGGCGACTTTGCCCGACGTGATCGTCAGGGAGGCCCGGGAAGTGGTTCTGACCGGGCCGCAGGGCCATCCGATCCAGGTTGACGGCGACGCGATGGGTACATTACCGGTGACCATCCGATGCGATGAAGCGCCAATCACGCTGCTATGGCCCAAGGAAGGCGCCTGAACAGGTTCCAGGCGCCCTTTTTCGGCCCAGACCGCCGAATTGGCCGGCATTTTGCATAATTTTCGTCGACAAACGAAACCAAGGCTTTTAGGTGCTAGCAAGGGCGACGCGGATTGATGCAGAAGCGACGCAGCGCCCCAAAGGACGGTTTGAGATGAAACGGATTACCAGAACGCTTTTGGCGGCCGGCGCGGCCTGTGCCCTGCTTCAGGGATGCACCGGTATTGGCACGATCAGCCGGGAAGACAAGCTGGCGCATGGCGCCATTGCCGGCGCGATCGTTGGCGGAGCACTGGGTTATGAAGTCATCGGCAGCGGATCCGGACAATTGGTCGGTCTCGTGGTCGGTGCCGCGGTTGGGTCCGGCGCGGGTTACGTCCTGGCGGATCGGTTGACCCAGCTCGACCTGCGCACCATGAACAAATCGACGTATGAGGGCCTGACCGAGCGTCCGACGGGCGAAACGGTCGCCTGGAACAATCCGGACAGCGGCAATAGCGGCGAGATCACGCCGCTGCGGACATTCCTGTCCAATGACGGCAAACTGTGCCGTGACTACCGCCGCACCGTGAATGTCGCCGGTGAAGTTCAGCATACGACGCATACGGCTTGCCGCAACGGTCGCGGCGACTGGCTGCACGTCTAAAGACCTCTTCTCCCCCACCTGGAATTTGCCCAACCGGCACGAAAGGTTCCGGTATCGGAACGCGATTGCCTGTCGATCCGCCCCCGATTGCACAGAAAAAAAGGCCGCGTTCGAAAACGCGGCCCAAGTTCAGGGAGGAAACGCCCAATCAGAACGCGATTTGAGTAAACTCAATTCCGCGTTGCAGCATGCCTAGGCGAAGCATGTTGCGATGCACAATATGGCAGCAAGCCAAATCGAACACAAGTGATTTTGGTCACATAAATCGTATTTTTTGCGCTTGCGAGACGAAAAAATTTCTGCGGCGCACAATCAGGAAAACACTGAGAAATATAAAGTTTTCGCAAGATGCGTAAAAAGGGAAGGAAATTGCCCCGTCCATCCCCGATTTTTCAGGAATGCGCGGTAATATACTAGTATTGCTGAAATCAGGCGGGTTTCGGCGCCGCCAAGGCGGCGCCGATTGACTCAATCCCGCTGCAGGCACATGGCAATACCCATGCCGCCGCCGATGCAAAGCGTGGCGAGACCTTTTTTGGCGTCGCGCTTCTGCATTTCGTGAAGCAGGGTCACCAGCACACGCGCGCCGGACGCCCCGATCGGATGGCCGAGCGCGATCGCGCCGCCATTTACATTGACAATTTCCGGGTTCCAACCGAGGTCCTTGTTGACGGCAAGGGCCTGGGCCGCGAAAGCCTCATTGGCCTCCACCAGATCGAGATCATCGACAGACCAGCCCGCCTTCTCCAGCGCCATGCGGGAAGAAGGAATCGGTCCGGTCCCCATGATCGACGGGTCGACCCCCGCCGTCGCCCAGGACACGACCCGCGCCAGCGGCGTGGACCCGCGTTTTTCGGCTTCCTCGGCGGACATCATGACCACGGCGGCCGCGCCGTCGTTAATTCCGGAAGCGTTACCGGCCGTGACCGTGCCGTCCTTGGCGAAGGCCGGGCGCAATTTCGCCAGCGTTTCGGCAGTGGTGCCGTGTTTGGGATGTTCGTCGCTATCGACAACGATTTCGCCCTTGCGGGTCTTGATCGTCACCGGAACGATTTCGTCCTTGAAGCGCCCGTCCTTCTGGGCTTTTTCGGCCTTCTGCTGAGACCAGGCGGCGAATTCGTCCTGCTGTTCGCGGGTCAGCTGCCACTGGTTGGCGACGTTTTCCGCGGTATTACCCATGTGATAGCCGTTGAAGGCGCACCACAGCCCGTCCTTGATCATGGTATCGACAAAGCCGAGATCGCCCATTTTCTGACCGCTGCGCAGATAGGCGGCATGCGGCGCCTGGCTCATGCTTTCCTGGCCGCCGGCGATGACGATCTTGCTGTCGCCGGTCTTGATCGCCTGGCTACCCAGGGCGACCGTCCGCAGTCCGGAACCGCAGAGCTGGTTGATCTGATAAGCAGTTTTCTCGACCGGGATACCGGCCTCGACGGCTGCCTGACGGGCCGGATTCTGCCCCTGCGCGGCGATCAGGATCTGCCCCAGGATCGCCTCATCGACATCGTCGGGCGCGACGCCGGACCGTGCCAAAGCTTCCTTGATGGCAACGGACCCCAGATAAGACGCGGGAACCGAACTCAGCCCCCCGTTGAAAGCACCAACCGGCGTCCTTGCCGCACCGGTAATTACGACCTCGGTCATATCTTTTCCCTCCTCGCTGAACCCGTCGCGGCGCACGATTTGCCGCGGTGGATATCTACGCGCTGCGCATTTTGCAGCGCACCATTAGCAGCGACTATATCGCCCCTATACAAGTGCCACAACAATGGCCGCTTTATCGAACGATAAGGATTTTGTGACGCAGAGTCGCTAAATCGAACGAAAGCACCGGAGTCTAAGCGTCCAGGAAGCGGACCACGCGATCCCAAAGCTCGACCGCCCTGCGCCCGGACATCATGCCGATATGCCCAAGCGCCGGGCGCAGCAGGCGAACATCCTCCAGCAACTCGGTTACGGCCAGGGCACTTTCCGGCGGAACGATCCGATCCGACTTCGGTATGACCACCAGGGTTTCGCCGTGATAATCCGCCGGGTTCACCGTTTGTCCGCCAACCTGCCAGTTCAGGGCGGACGTCCTGTTCTCGGCGTACCACCCGCCCAATGTTTCGCGCGCGACAGCCGCGGTCAGCGAGACGCCGTCGTTCAGCCAGTCTTCCAATGCGACGAACTGACGGGCCTTGCCGGATGCGGGATCAAGCCGCGCGAAATATTGAAACTTCCGGAATGCGTTCAACGGATCGATGGCGGCGAACATGGCCTGGACACAATCGACGGGAAGCCGGCCGAATAATGAAAGAACCGGCTCGCACGCATTGACCAGCATCTGGGAGGCATTCGGACCGGGCGCCTTGCTGGAATGAAAGTCCCACGGCATCGCCATCAGAATCAACTTGCCGATGCGGTCTTGACGCTGGATCGCCAAGGGAAGCGCCAGCAAGCCCCCCATGCAGTATCCAACCATGGAGACCTGGACATCCGGCCCGTGCTCTTCCTCGACGGCAGCGAGCATCTCGCTCAACCGGTTCACGTAGTCGGTCAGGCCGAAATCGGTTTCCTCCGTCCCTGGCTCCCCCCAATCGACGAGATAGGGAACCATTCCCTTATCGGCGAGGGTTCGGCAAAAGCTGCCGCGGCTGTTGAGGTCGAGGATATAGGACTTGTTCACCAGCGACGGCACGATCAGTACCGGCTTCCCCGTTTCCGGCGGCGCGAAGCGATGAAGGCTGGTGGATCCCCGGCGCCAGATCGCGGGTGGATCGCTCAGATCCCGCCGATAATCGTGATGGTGATAAGCCAGGATGCCGTCCAGCATACGGCCCAGTTGGCCTCGAAACTCTTCATCTATCGACGCGACGAGATCCGCCATCTCGCTTTGCGCGGTGATCGCCTGCATGGCCGGCCATTTCGATTCCGGAAAGGCGGACGCCAGGGCGAATGGCCCCGAAGCCATCATAGAAGACAGCGCCTCAGCCCAATCGGCCCCGTCGCCGTAGCCGATTCCCTTATTCCTGTTTTTTCCGGCCGGCGCGTTCGAGCTGTTCCACCCGCCTTTCAAGATCGGCAATGCGCCCAAGGAGCTGGCGTACATCATCATCGGCGCCGCCAGATGCAGCGGGAGCGGCCGCGGGCCCAGCCTCGTGGGTGCCGGTGTCGGCGGTCCGTCCAGTGGCGCCATGCCCTTCTCCCTCGCCCTGCCCCATTGGCGATTGTTGCCCGAATGTCTGCCCCATGACCGATTGCCATCCCGCCATCATTCTGGCCATCGCATCCGCGACAGCCGGATCGCCTGCAGCCCCGGAAATCTGCTCCTGCCACAGTTCCAGATAGCGCCGGGCGAGTTCGTGATGATCAGGTGGTTCCGTCATATTTCGATACTCGCACTCGTCAAGGACGATAACAACGACGCGCTGCAACTTTCCCCATTTTCGCCATTGCTTGGCGAACTAGCATAGTTCTGCTATGGCTTTGAGAAGATTACTTCGCAGGTGCGATAGACAAAGACGTCGCAGTGCACAAGCCCCGACCCGGCTTTGTCACTGAGATCGCAGCGAATTTAGCGAAAGCTAAAGCCCTGAATGGACGGGCGCCCAACTTTTATGGGGTACGGTGAGGGTAGGATATGTCTGATGAAGTATCCGGCGCCAAAGCGCCGATAAAGATCAAGAAATACGCCAACCGGCGGCTCTATAACACCGCGACGAGCAGTTATGTCACCTTGGACCATCTGTGTCAGATGGTGAAGGACGGTGTAGATTTCGCCGTGTTCGATGCGAAATCGGGCGAAGACATCACCCGCTCCGTTCTGACGCAGATCATCGTGGAAGAGGAGGCGAAGGGTCAGAACCTTCTGCCGATCGGTTTTCTGCGCCAGTTGATCAGTTTCTACGGCGACAACATGCAGCAGATGCTGCTGCCGAAATATCTCGACTTTTCCATGAAATCCTTCTCGGAAAATCAGGAAAAGATGCGCCACTATATGGAAGACACTTTCGGCTCCGTCTTTCCGTTCGGCCAGTTCGAGGAAATGAGCAAACAGAACCTGGCTATGTTCGAACGGACGATGCAGCTCTTCTCTCCGCGCGGCGAGGGCGAGAACGGGGCGGAGAACGCGCAGCCGGGCACGTCCAGCGGAGGCGGCGACGCCGCCAAAGCGGCATCGGATATCGAAGCCTTGCAGAAGCAGATCGATGCGATGCAGCAGCAGCTCAAGAAAATCGGTGAGAAGTCTTCCTGACCGCAGGGCCGATCAGGCCATCGGCGAATAGATTCGAGCAGCCGGCTCCCTCAATACGGGCCGGCTGCAATCATGTTCGCCACGGCGGATCCACATCGGGCCTGCCGAAAAACCAACCTTGCAGGAAATTTGCGCCCTCGTCGCAGAGCACGCGAACCTCGTCCTCCGTCTCGACGCATTCCGCAACGGTTTTCAACCCAAACCCATCCGCCAACCCCAGCAGGGTTCTCACGAAGAGCTGGTTATCCATGTTGGTATGAACGTCTTTGACGAAGGCGCCGTCGATTTTCACAACATCGACGGTCAGGGCCTTCATGTGCCGGAAACTGGTATAGCCGGAACCGAAATCGTCCAGGGCGACCTTGCACCCCAATGCACGGACCGCGGAAACAAACCTGGCGGACACTTCGAAATCCTCCAGCGCGGCCGTCTCCGTGATTTCCACGATCAGCCTTTCCGCCATACTGGGCTTGCTGGTTATCCGGCTCACCAGGGTGCGAAGCCAGGATTGGTCGGTAACCGTCAGACTGGAAATGTTCAGGGCCAAGATTACGTCCGGATACCGGCCCAGATCGTCGAGGGCCATTTCCAGGGCACGATGGTCCAGGAACCGCATGATACCCAGCTTTTCCGCGACCGGGACGAAAGCACCTGCGGAGACGATGTCACCGGACGGATCTTTCATCCGAAGCAGTGTTTCGTAGTAGGAAACTTCCTTGGATAGGCTGTCGACGACCGGCTGATAGGCGAAGATGATCCGGTCGTCTTCAAGCGCCTGCATGATCCGCTCACCCATATCCAGGTTCTCGCGGCGCACGCGGCGCTGTTCTTCGGACAGTTCATAGGAGACGAAGCAGTTCCGGCCTTTCGTCTTGGCCGCCTGCATCGCACTTTCCGCCGCGGTCATCGCCTCTTGCGCGGTTTGGATTAGGCCGGGAAAAACGGTTCCGCCGATCGAAACCGTGACATGGATATTGCCGTTCGGCGTTTCGATGGGGCTCGCTCGCAGGGCTTCCAGAATCTTCTCGGACGTCGTGACCATGCCCGCTTCGTCACATTGGCCGAGGACGACGCCGAACCGATCGCCGCCGAGGCGCCCGATCTGATCCGTCACGCGCAGTGCGCGCTCGATGCGGTGGCCGACACCGACAATCAATGCATCCGCGATCTTGTGCCCATAGGCCTCGTTGACCATGGACAGCTTGTCGATTCCGATGGCCAGGTAACCGCCGGGCACATTGTAGCGCTTGTTGTAGGAAAACGCGTTCTGCAGCGCTTCGTGCAGACGTGTCTTGTTCAGATGCCCGGTCAGGTCATCATAGCTCGCCCGGCGCTCGAGCAAGGTTTCCTGCTGCTTCCGGCGGTTGATCGGGCGCAGTATACCGGCCAGGCGAACGGGAATGCCGTGTTCGTCGAGGTCCGCACGCCCTTTGTCATGCACCCAGACAAATTCGCCGTCCTCGCGACGCAACCGGTATTCGCAGTCGAATGCCTCCCCAGCCTGAAGGTGCCTGCTCAGGCTCTGCAAGCGTTTGGACAGGTCTTCGACATTTATGCATTCGTTGAAGGCTTCGCCGTCGCGAATGGAGTCCGACCGCGTCGGACCGAATACGGGGAAGGTATCGCCGATCCATTGGATGGAATCGTCGACC
This sequence comes from Hwanghaeella sp., assembly GCF_965227365.1. Lineage (GTDB taxonomy): Bacteria > Pseudomonadota > Alphaproteobacteria > UBA8366 > Aestuariispiraceae > Hwanghaeella. The sequence goes on along the minus strand of NZ_OZ245754.1, from coordinate 135,719 downwards.
AAGTCCCAGACATATCCGATATCCCCGGAAGATGCCAAAGCGGCGCGCAGCAGATTCACGTCACGGACGGCCTGCGGACGGTCGCCACCGTTGTGGCGCCGAACCCGCGCGTCGGAAAAAACATCTGTCCTGATGACCGAACCGCCAGGGTGCTGAGTAGTGGTATTGCTACTCATTGGCGTCCTTGGCTCGGCCTCTGTCCACGATCATCGGGACTTCCCCCAAATGAGACGGCACGCAACGCACTTCCATGGAACCACAGAATAGTCCGCTGATATACGTCTAAACGCGCCTTCACCTTTCCAATCCGTTCCAGGGTCATCCCGAAAGTACCGCCCGGTGTATGATGATCGTCACACTTCGAGCCGAATTTTTCCCTAGGTTTCCCCTACTACCGCCAATTTTGACGTGAAATCGTAAACAACCGGTGAATCACATTTGAAAATGTTTGGGTCTCCCCACAAGATAAGCGTGACAAGGGAAGGTAAAACGATGTCTGCACAAATAATTAACATAACACTAATACAGTAAAAAATAATACTTGTGGCAGTAACGGCTGAAATCGGACAGAGATCCAAACAGCCTGAAACAAATAAAAAAATTGCGCTGCTGACACGCGGAGGCTCGGCAAAGCGCTGTGCGTTTTCCTTCCCAAACAGGAGAAAATTACGCTGGGATGGATGTAAAGATGTTCGGATTCATGAATGCCGATCGCGGTAAGGGGGGAAAAGTCGAAGGGGGGACGGTTGTTGGCGCAGGGAATTCGGCAGGCTGCGCCCCGACAGGGGGCAATGCACCGGCATCCTCGGAAAACACGGATTCTGACGTCAACGCGCTGACGAAAGCGCGGCAGGACGCATATTGGCAAAGACGCGAATTATTGACTTTGGCGGATGCCTTGGCCGGCGAGATGGAAGGTACCGTCCAACAGGTCAAGGCCGGCGGCGACAAAGCCAACGAGGTTTCCAGCGACATGCGGGAAGCGATCCGGCAGGTTCACGGACTCGTGGAGGCGCTGGAACGGGACGCGGAGGTCACCGTGGCCGATGCCGACAAGGTCTCCTCCATGGCCGATACCATGAACCAGTCGGCGGAGATGATTTCCTCCAAGGTGTCCCAGGCATTGGCTCAGACCCATGCCGCCGTGGCGAAAGTCGATGAAGCCTCGAAAGTCGTCGGCCGGATGGCACAAGCGTCGGACCGGATCGGCGATATCGTGAAACTGATCCAGGACATCGCCAACCAGACCAACCTGCTGGCCCTGAACGCTACGATCGAGGCCGCCCGCGCCGGTGAAGCGGGACGCGGTTTCGCGGTCGTCGCCAATGAAGTGAAGGGGCTCGCCGGCCAGACGGCTGACGCCACCAAGGAAATCGCCGATCAGATCGCCGAGATTCAGAATGTTACGGAAGCCGCGGTTTCAGCCATTTCCGGGATCGGCGAAGCGATCAACGGCGTGGCCGGCAATTCCGAACAAGTGGAACAGGCGATCGCCGAACAGCATGACTCGATAACGAGTATCGGCCGTACCGCGAACGAGACCGTGTCTGTTGTCAGCCATCTTGCGGAAAGCGTCAGCCAAGTCGCCGGCCAGGCCTCTATCGCGGAAAGGCTCAGCGAAACGCAACAGACGACCACGGCGGAGATGGCGCAGCATATCGCGGCGCTCGGGGAACGTTTGCGCGTCGCCATCGCGGCCACCCGGGAAGGCCACAAGGACAACGAGATCGACATTCCTTTCTCGCTGACCGGCACGATCGAGGTGAATGGCGCACCCGCCCCCTGCGGCGTCTATGATCTGACATTGGAAAGCGCAATCGTCCATTGCGACCGGATTGCCGATCTGCAGGGCTCGTCGGTCGCCATCGAAATCCCGGCGGTCGCGGCCCTACGCGGGCGGTTGGCCGGATTGGAGGGCGGCGGACACCGGTTCCTGATCGATCGAAGCGCGCAGTCGGACCGGTTGATTGCCCAGTTTGCTGAACGAAGCATCGCCCCGGACCAGCCGGTCATCGCGATCGCCACGGAAGCGGCCCGGAAGGTACAGGCGATTTTCCAGAGCGCCGTGGACAGCGGAACGATGTCGGAAGACGACTTCTTCGACGAGGATTACAAACCGGTCGACGGCAGCAATCCAATCCAACATCTGACCCGCTTCACCGCATTCACCGACAAGGAACTGCCTGCCATCCAGGAACCCGCCATGGAAAGCCATGACGCGATCATCTTCTGCGCGGCGGTGGACCGGAACGGCTATCTGCCGACCCATAACCTGAAATACTGCCACCCGCAGCGGCCTGACGACCCGGTCTGGAATGCGGCCAACTGCCGGAACCACAGGATATTCGGGGACCGCACGGGGCTGGCCGCCGGGCGCAACACGGATCCCTACCTGGTCCAGTCCTACCTGCGCGATATGGGCGGCGGGAACTATGTACTGATGAAGGACCTGTCCGTGCCGATCTACATCAACGGCAAGCATTGGGGCGGTTTCCGCGTCGGCTACAATTTGTAACCGCCGGGTCCGGGGGAGCGGCGCGGAACCGCTATCGGGCGCCGCGCAATTCCTTCATCACCCAGATGGACAGGCAGAAGCTAGTCGCCGCGCCGGCCTGGTGCAGTACGGCCAGCGGCAGCGGCACCATCAGGATCAGCGTCGAAATACCCAGGCCGACCTGAACCCAGACCATGGCGGCCAGGCAATTGATCGAAAGCCGGGCGCGCGGGGCCAGATCGGCCCGACGGGAAAAGACCCAGGTCAACATCACCACGGCCAGCGTCAGATAGGCCATGATCCGGTGATCGAACTGCACCGTGCCTTCATTCTCGAACATGTTGAGCCACCCGGGCGTCAGGGCGGCGATGTCCTCGGGAATGAAGTTTCCACCCATCAACGGCCAATCGTTGTAGAGCAGGCCGGCGTTAAGCCCAGCGACCAGCGCGCCGCTGATCACCGTGAAGAAGATCACCGCATGACACCAGGCGCCGAGCCGTCTTACGCCCCGCGGGGCGGCCGCCTGGTCCCGCGGCACCGGCCAAAGCAGCCCCAGGGTCAGCCAAAGCAGATAGGCCAGGATCAGAAAGGCCATGCCCAGATGCACCGCCAGACGGTACTGGCTGACATCCGAACGGTCGACAAAACCGCTTTTCACCATCCACCAGCCGATCACCCCCTGAAGTCCGCCCAGAATCAGCAGGATCGCGAGATGCTTGGTATAACCGACGGGAATTCGACGCGTCGCCAGGAAGAAAAAGAACGGCAGGGCAAAGACCAGGCCGATGGCGCGGCCCCAAAGCCGGTGGATGAATTCCCACCAGAAGATCGATTTGAACTCGTCCAGCGACATGCCGGCATTGTCGATCCGATATTCGGAAGTCTGCCGATAGAGGTCGAAGACGCGCTGCCATTCGGCCTCGCTCAACGGCGGTAGCGCCCCGATCAGCGGGCGCCATTCCACCATGCTGAGCCCGGATTCGGTCAGCCGGGTGATCGCCCCGATCAACATCATCGCGAAAACCATCATGCAGCAGGCGAGCAGCCAGAGGCCGACCGCCCGGGCGGAAGAGAATGGGGCGCGGTCCGCGCCTGCGTTGGAAAATGCCGTCGTCATGGCGCGCAGATTATCCGGTGCGATCCAGCCTGCAAGACGGACACAGTGCCGCAAGGGAGCCTCGGCACCCCGGCATCCGGCCCGTCGATCGAATCAACCGACCGTCCAGGTGTGCCCTCGGGTCAGCAGGTCTTCCAGCTTGCCCATGCCCGCCTCGGTGGCCGAGGCCATCTGCGCCTTCATTTCCTGGTCATAGGTCTGTGCGGCGGGATTGTTGTACAACACGCCCATGGCGACCGGGAAATGCGGCGGCTCCATGCGGGCCAGCAGGCTCGCGAGCACGGCATTGGTCTCGTCATGCACCAGGATATCGTCTTCCGAGGCGTCCTCGCCAACGGTCACGACCTTCAGCGACAGGGTTTTCGGATCCAGCACCAGGCCCTTCTGACCGTCCGCGCCGAACCGCAGCGGCTTGCCGTGCTCCACCAGGATCTGCGCCTCCTTCTGGACCTTCTTCTCCATGAAGTGACCGAAGACGCCGTCGTTGTAGACGATGCAATTCTGCATGATCTCAACGAAGCTCATGCCTTTATGGGCATGCGCCTTGGAAAGGGTTTCGACCAGATGCGCCTGCATGATGTCGCCCGAGCGCGCCACGAAGCGCGCCCCGCAACCGAGCGCGAAGGCAGCCGCATTCACAGGCGTGTCGATCGATCCCGTCGGCGTCGACGGCGATTTCGTGCCGATCCGGCTGGTCGGGGAATACTGCCCCTTGGTCAGGCCGTAGATCTCGTTGTTGAACATCAGATAATTCATATCGATGTTCCGGCGCAGCGCATGCATCAGATGGTTGCCGCCGATCGACAGCGAGTCCCCGTCACCGCCCACGACCCAGATGTCCAGGTCGGGATTGGCGAGCTTCACGCCGGTCGCGATCGCGGCCGCCCGGCCATGGATGGTGTGGAATCCGTAGGTCGACATGTAATAGGGGAACCGCGCGGCACAGCCGATGCCGCTGACGAAAACGGTTCCTTCCGTCGTCGCGCCGATATCGGCGAGCGTCTTATGCACCGCTTTCAGGATCGCGTAGTCGCCGCATCCGGGGCACCAGCGGACTTCCTGATCCGAAGCGAAATCCTTCGGCTGGAGTTTTTCCGGCGCTGTCTGATTGGTCATCGTCTTCTCCGTAAGATCGGGTCGCCCGGTTTCGCGATCAGCTCAGACGCGCGCGAATGGCGGTGTCGAGTTCGGAAACCTTGAAGGGCTGTCCCGAGATCTTGTTCAGGCCTTCGGCCGGCAGCAGATATTCCGCCCGCAGCAGCTTCACCAACTGGCCGGTATTCATTTCCGGCACCAGGATCTGCTCATACCCGGACAGCAAATCCTTCAGGTTGCGCGGCAGCGGCCAGATATGGCGCAGATGGATATGGCTGACATCAAGCCCTTCCGCGCGCGCGACCGTGACGGCGCGGCTGATCGGCCCATAGGTCGAACCCCAGCCGACGACGGCGAGCTTGCCGGTCGACGTGCCCAGGTCCACGCCCTGTTCCGGCACGTCATCGGCGATGCGCTGGATCTTTTCGGCCCGCAGCATGGTCATCTTGTGATGGTTCTGCGGGTCATAGGAGATATGGCCGGTGCCGTCCTGCTTCTCGATCCCGCCAATGCGGTGTTCCAGGCCGGGCGTTCCGGGTTTCGCCCAGGGCCGCGCCAGGGTGTCCGGGTCGCGGGCGAAGGGCTGATAGGTCTCCGGATCGGTGGCGAACTGGGTCGGAAACGGCTCCAGCTTCGTCAGGTCCGGAATCTTCCACGGCTCCGACGCATTGGCCAGGAAGCCGTCGGTCAACAGGATCACCGGCGTCATGTATTTGATCGCGATGCGCACCGCTTCCACCGCGGTTTCGAAGCAATCGCTGGGCGAGCGGGTGGCCAGAACGCAAAGCGGCGCATCGCCGTTGCGGCCCCAGACCGACTGGAACAGGTCCGACTGCTCGGTCTTGGTCGGCAGGCCGGTCGACGGACCGCCGCGCTGCGAATTGACGACCACCAGCGGCAGTTCGGTGGAGATCCCGAGGCCGAGGGCCTCCGTCTTCAGGGCAACGCCCGGGCCGGAACTGGACGTGACGCCGAGGGAACCGGCATAGGAGGCACCGAGCGCCGCGCAGACAGCCGCGATCTCGTCTTCCGCCTGGAAAGTCTCGACATTGTAATGCCGCAGTTCCGCCAGCGTATGCAGCAGCGCCGAGGCCGGGGTGATCGGATAGGAACAGAAGACCATACGCTGATTGGCCAGCATCGCGCCCGCGGTCAGGCCCCAGGCCACCGCCTGGGTGCCGGTGACCGCCCGGTACAGACCCGCATCGATCGGCGCGGGCGGAACATGGACGGGGCGGATTTCGGACTGCTGCTCGATCGTTTCGCCAAAGGCATGCCCGGCATTCAGGGCCGCGACGTTGGCCGACGCGATATCCTCGCGCTTGGCGAATTTCTGCTGCAGCCAATTGACCGTTTCGGTTCGGCTGCGGTCATACATCCAATAGATCAGGCCCAGCGCCCACATATTCTTGGTGCGCAGCCCTTCCTTGTTGGAAACGCCGTATTCCTTCACCGCCTCGAGCGTCAGCTTCGACATGTCGACGGAAAGAAGCTTGTAATTGGACAGGCTGCCGTCCTCGAGGGGGTTCTCCTCGTATCCGGCCTTGCGCAGGTTCTTGTCGTTGAAGGTGCCGCTGTCGGCGATAATCAGGCCGCCCGGCTTCAGATCACCCAGATTGACCTTCAGCGCGGCCGGGTTCATGGCGACGAGAACATCGAGCTGATCGCCGACCGTCTTGATCTTGCGGCCGCCGAAATTGATCTGGAAGGCGGAGACGCCGAAAGTTGTCCCCACCGGGGCGCGGATTTCGGCCGGGAAGTCCGGGAAGGTCGCCAGATCGTTTCCGGCCAGCGCGGTGGCCAACGTGAAGCGCCCGCCGGTAAGCTGCATGCCGTCCCCGCTGTCGCCCGCGAAGCGAACGACGGCGGCTTCCGCGACCAGGTTCGCGTGTTCCGTTGTCTGAGTGACGGCGGCACCGTCCATGATCGTACTCCTTCTGTCCGCCGTCGGACCGGTCCGATACGGCGGAAGCAATCAATCAGTCGGGCTTCGCATAGCGCCCCAGGGTTGGCCATTCAAGCCGCTTCGACGCTTTTGTGACGTGAAAATGACAACGAGTTGCACGACAAAACTGCTATGCGGACGCTTTGAAATATATGGGTGACGCATAGTTTCAAGTGGAAACAGCACCTTCGGCCCGCCCCGGTCAGCCGGACTTGGTTCCTATCGCGGCTAGCATTTCCTCTACGGAAAGGAACTTTTCCCGCGGCGCTTCGGAAGATTTCGCGCGCTCAACCTCCGCCGCGTCCAGTTTCTGCCAATCGTCGAAGTCGACATAAGCGACCTTTCGATCCTGCAGTAACTGCTTCAACCCGTCATGCCCGACCTTGCCCGTCGGACCGCTCAGCGCATGGGCCTCCGCGATCTTTCCAGCCACGTCGTCGCCGTCCCGCTTGGAACTTCCGATCACCCCGCTCGGTCCCCGCCTGGCCCATCCGACCGTATAGAGGTTGCCGTTCACCACGCCGTCCGTATTCAGGATCGAGCCCGATTTGGCATCGAATTCGATCCCTTCGAAACTGCGGGTCCGGTAGCCCACGGCGGTCACGACAAGACCACAGGGGATGACGAAGGTCTCCCCGGTTCCCCGAACGCTGCCGCCTTCCGCGACTTCCGTCCGCTCGAACCGGACCCCTTCCACACGTTCCTTGCCCAGGATTTCCAGCGGGGAGGCATAGAATTCGAAGTGAACCCGTTTCTCGGCTTCCTCCACCATCGCTTCGTCGGGTTCGGCGAATTCCTCCATTGTCTGCAGGTTTTTCTCCCGCACGCGCCTGTCCCGCCCCTCCAGGTCCTCCGGCAATGCGTCGGGCAGGTGTTCATGCCGGACGATGGAAACGGCGTGGTCCAGTTCGCGCATTTCCCGCAGTTCGACATTGGTGAACTTCGCATCGCCCGGTCCGCGCCGGCCGACCACCACGACATCCTTGATCGGGGAGCGGTGAATGACATCGGCCACGGGGCCGGGAAGATCGCTGGCCGCCATTTCCTCAGGGCCTTTCACCAGAACCCTGGCAACGTCGATCGCCACATTCCCATTACCGATGACGACGACGCGTTCGGTATCCAAATCCGGGTCCAAGGCGACATAGTCCGGATGCCCGTTATACCAGCCGACGAATTCGGCCGACCCGTAAACACCCGCTTTGTCAATGCCCGGGATCTCCAATTTGCGGTCGGCCGGCGCCCCGACGGCCAGGATCACCGCGTCGTAGAGATCACGTAATTCCGCGAGGCTGACATCCTTGCCGACACTGACATTCCCGAAATAGGACACCCCTGCTTCCGACGCGGTCTTGCTATACGCACGGACGACATTCTTCGTGGTCTGGTGATCCGGTGCCACGCCGGCGCGGATCAGACCGAAGGGCGTCGGCAACCGCTCGATGATGTCTATAAGAGGGTCTTCGCATTGCCTGAGCAATGCGCTGACGGCGTAAAAGCCGCTTGGACCGGACCCGATGACCGCGACCTTTACGCGCGACATGTTTTTCCCCGGTTGGCACCGTCGGGCGCGCCACTCTTACCGCCCCATGGCGACCGAGTGCTTCTTGCCCGTAGACCCATGCGGGGATGAAAACACGATTCCCCGATGCGCGGTAGTCTCAACCGTAGCGCATCGGGACCGGCGGGTCCGGCATCGGACGGGAGCGTTCGGTCACGGTTCCGGGCAAGAGGGCTAGTGCAGCGACATGACGCCGTCGGCATAGCGATAGGTCGCCGGGCTGATGATGCCCTTATGCGCAACCTGCACCGAATGCAGCTTGCCCTCGAGATTGCTTTCCCAGAAATCGAGAAACTTTTTAAGAACGGGGAATTTTGGTGCGATATCCAACTCCTGCCAGAGGTAGGTCTGCAACAGGCTGGGATGGTCCGGCATGTGATAGAGAATTTCCGCCGTTGTCAGGCGATATCCGGCCATCTGCTGGGTGAGAATGTAGCGGTCTCCGGTTTCCGGATTCCTGAGCGTCATGGATATACCTCCAATCTCATACAGTTTTCCGATCCTCCGAGGCACAAGGCCCCAACCCGAAAATCCTGTACCGAGATTGGTTTTACCGCAATGGAATATTGAACGTTTTCAGTATTTTAGCACCGATTACCAGAGAGTGCTGCCAAACCGGATCGCCCGCTTGATCAGGCTATTGCCTCGCGGATGCTGGCCACACGGCCCAGGATAGTGACGGCGCGCGTGCTGTCGTCGATGGACCGCAGGTCGCTCCGCCCGACATCTTCCGCCAATTGCGCCTGAAAATCAGAAAGAAGGTCACGGCCCGCACTGCCATCCCGGGGAAGGGCGCCCACGACCTCCCGTGGGCCATCGGCAATAATGTTCCGGTCGCGGTTGCTGATCGCACCGCCTTCATAAAGCTGATCGGCCAGGCGTGTCGTCTCGGGTGCGGTGATCGCACGGGGATCGAATTGGGACGCCGCCAGGACATAGGTCGCCTGCACGCTGATCTTCACGGTGTCCACCGGATCGCCCGGCGACGGCGCTTCCGCCGGCCTGGGGCGCGGTTCCGCCGGTGTCACCAGCCGGATAGGGCTGGCACTGCGCACCTCCGTATTGGTGTTTCCCGCCTCGTCTTGCGGTGACCGCTTCAGAACGGAAAGAAGTGTATCGAGCTTCATGGACAGGCGCCTCCTACCTTTCGAATAGCAGGCTTCGTGCCAACCCTTTTTCTCAATATTTCAATATGTTAAATATCCTGCACGGGGCCGGGGGAAAACCTTTCCCAGGTCGATAGGCAAGAAGGGCCGCATCGCATGCTCGGCACCGCTACCGAGCGACCGAAATTCCGCCAACGGTATCGTGAACGGATCATGGTTAGCGGCGGGAGGTCCAAGGGTCGAATTTCCGGGCCCTTGCCCCACATTACTTGAAAGGAAGCGGACCTGCCCGTCCGACAGTGGTTCAAATCGATACACAAATAGCGGCATTGACGGCCGTTAATCAGGAAACGTCATGGAAATAAATACGAACTTCGCCGAACGGGTCGTCCTGCATACCGGCGCGATGGATTGGATCCCTTCGCCCATGAACGGTGTGGACCGCCGCATGTTGGATCGCATCGGCGGAGAGGTTGCACGTGCAACGAGCATCGTTCGATACGCACCCGGCAGCGCCTTTTCCGCCCATACCCATACGGGCGGAGAAGAATTTCTGGTTCTGGACGGCGTCTTTCAGGACGATTACGGCGATTTTCCCGCCGGAAGTTATGTCCGAAACCCGCCGACCTCCAGGCACACGCCGAGGTCGGACGACGGCTGCACGATTTTCGTCAAGCTTTGGCAGTTCGACCCGGCGGACCGTACCTTTGTCCGTCTGCGAACCGGCGAGGCCCGGTTCATGCCGTCGCCGGGAGAAAACGGCGTGGAAATCATGCCGCTGCATCGGGACGACCGGGAAGACGTGCGCATCGAACGCTGGGCGGCGGGCGCGATGGCGGACCGTAGCCTACCCGGCGGTCTGGAACTGCTCGTGCTGGAAGGAAGCCTTATCGAAGGTGGGGAGGAACTTGGCCCCGAGGCTTGGCTGAGGCTTCCCAAGGGCGCCGTTTTCGCCGCGAAGGCCGGCCCGGGCGGCGTGCGGTTCTGGATCAAGAGCGGCCATTTGGCCATAGACCCCGAACCGCCCGCGGCCGGTTAGAGACGGCGGCGGAGCGGCGCGTCCGTCGGCCCCGATCAGATCTCGAGAACCTTGCCGGCCTCCTGCAAGGCCGTGAATTTCGGCGACCGATCCTGGCCCGCCTTCACCTTGGCTTCAGCCTCGGCCTCCAGTGCTCGAACCTCTTTCAGCGTTTCGATCACCTGCGACAGTTCGGCCTGCGGTACGACGACCACGCCATCCTCGTCACCAACGATGACATCCCCGGGACTGACATGTACGCCGCCGATCATGATCGGCAAACCGACCGTGCCCGTACCGCCGCCGGTCGGCGAGTTCGGCGTCACGCCCATCGCGAACACCGGCAGGCCGACCCCGCGCACGCCGATCAGATCCCGGATCAACCCGTCGGTCACGAACGCACCCGCGCCGACATTCTTCATCATGCCGAGCAGCAGGTCGCCGACGACCGCCGTCTCCACGAAACTGTCGGTGGCGCAGACAATGATGTCGCCCGGCTTGGCAACATCCAGCGCCGCATTCACCGCCATATTGTCCCCGGGCGCGGCTTTGACGGTCAGCGCCGTGCCGCAGATCGCACTTCGAGACACCTCGATCGGCTTAATCCTGTAATCCAGCGCGCCCCGTCCGGACATGCTGTCCACGACGTGTCCGGTCATCGCCCCGCGCAAGGCGTCCACCAATGCCGGGTCCGGTCTATCGAAACCGCGCCGGATGGTCACAATCGGCTTTTCCTTGATCATACTGAACTTCCTCCCCTGCCCGCCCGCGGCCTTCGCTTGCCAGCCGCCTTGGCGTCGTTGTCTTTTGCCCGGTCAGCGTTGCGCCAAGCGCAAGGGTTGCGCAAGATGCCATTCCGCCCTTCAGGAGGAAACAATGATGAAAGCGTTCGAAAAGCGATCTCTGCTGCTCGGTTTGTACTTCTGCTCGGCCATGGTTGCCGGCGCGCCGCATGCCATGGCCCAAACCGGAAGCTTCGGACAGCCGACACCCGACCGCAATCAATCCACCCGTGCCCTTGTCGAAGAATTGAACGTATTGTTGGAGAAGGGCGAGAAGGATCGCCTCATCGATCCATGGTTTCTTCGTGACATACGACAGGTCATTGGTCGCTACGATCGTCCTTGGTCGGAAGTCCTGCTAAGCGATGATTTTTCTGCGCGCGGCCCCTTGCCGGATGCCCCCTGGAAAGTAACGGCCGGCGAATTTCTGATCGATTGGCGGCATGGACTTCGTTCCGTCATCGAAGGTACTTCGGCGCCGCAGTCGGCCCCGTCCGGAACGCAGGACACGGATGAAAAGGACGTCGCGAAGGCCCTGCTGGGGGCGCTGCTGCAGGGCGCGCTGCAAGGCGATCAATCCTCGAACCAGGCATCGGACACGCAGCAACGAACGGCCGGGCAAGCGACTTTCGCGGCGGTTCAGGCGGCACTTCCGATAAGCAATGCGTTCGCGATAGACGTGACCATCTCCCTGCGACCACTGGCGAATGGGGTGGAGGACGGCTTCGAACTGGGCCCCTATCAAGGCGCGAACGCAAGCAGCGGCTACCGCCTTTCCTATGTTGCGCAGGATCGCAGCCTGCAATTGCTCAAAATCTCCTCCCGCGGTGTGGCGACGATCGACACGGCCCGTCTTGCCGCGGGCTTGACCGATGAACAAACCCACCAGGTGACGTGGACGCGCGATCGCGACGGCGCTATGACCATCCGCATCGATGGGCAGGATGCTATCGCGGTCACCGACCGTAGTTTCCGGGACCCGTTCGACGGGTTCGCAGTGCTGAACCGGGGTGGCGATTTTGCCGTAAGGGACGTGACGATCGCCGGCGTAACCGACTGACGACTGTCATCCGGCTTTGCGGCGGCGATTCTCAGCCAGATCGTTGATCGCAACCAACGTGTCCAAGTCGCTTTCATTCGCGGGCACGGCCGTGTCATCGGATAGTTGCGACGGCAAGTCGAGCCAGAAGGTGCTGCCTTTCCCTTCCTCGCTGTCGAAACCGATCCGGCCGTCCATGCGTTCGACCAGGATCTTGCTGACGGTCAAGCCGATTCCCGTACCGTCCTGCGTGACCATCGGATCCGCGTTCAGACGGTGGAACATTTCGAAGACGGACTTGCCGTCCCGCTCGGATATGCCAAGGCCGGTATCGGAAACGGAGATCCGGATCATATCGTCATCGATGGGACGGCAGGTCAGGTCGATGCGCCCTTCATCCCGATTGTACTTCACCGCGTTGGCCAGAAGATTGAGCAGAACCTGTTTCAAACGAAGCGGATCGGCTGCCACGGAAACCGCTGGACCGCTGCTGATGGCATCGTGGATGGCGATATAGCGCGCGTCCGCTGCGGTCCTCGTCAGGTCAACACAATCCCCTATCATGGTATTTAGATCGACGAGTTCGATCTCAAGCGGCATGCGGTCGGCCTCGACCCGTGCCAGGTCCAGGATATCATTGACGAGGTCGAGCAGATGTTTTCCGGCGGCGACGATATTGCCGACATAGGATTGATTGCGCTCGCTCAATGATTGGTCGATGTTGAGCGCCAGCATCTGCGCGAAACCGAGAATTGCATTAAGCGGCGTCCGCAATTCATGGCTCATGCTCGCCAGGAACTGGGACTTCGCACGGTTCGCCGCTTCAGCGCCCAATTTGGCTCGAACCAACGCTTCCTCGGATTCCTTCTTTTCCGTAATGTCGTTTTTGACGATCAGAACGTCGGATGTATTCCCTTCCGCATCCTTGAGGGGAGAGATCGCCACGGATTCCCAATAGGGAGAGCCGTCCTTGCGCCAGTTCTGCTGTTCGCCGTGCCAATCGTTTCCAGCGAGCACGCTGCGCCAAAGGCTGAGGAAGCCGACCGACAAATCCCCTTCGTTGAACAGCGTTCGGACATGGCTTCCAACGGTTTCCGCTTCGGTCTGTTGAGACATTCCGAGAAATCCGGGATTGGCGTATACGACATAGCCGCGCGCCGAGGCGATAACCAATCCGGCGGTGCTTTGATCCACCGCCCGTGAGAGGTTCTCCAGCCGACGGTTCAACAGCTTGCGCGTCCGCCGGTGATAGGCGAAAGCGATGGTGAGCAACATCAGCAGAATTGAGAAACAGACGGCCAGCGCCAACTCCTGATGGTCCCAGAATCCGCGCGTGTACCAACCGGATTTTGGCTCGGCAATAAGCACCCATTTGCCGTTTGGAACGTTGACCTCCAGTTCCACGGGTTTGTCGCCGAGCCTGTCGAGGGAACCGAAGAATATGTCACCGCGCCGCCCCAGGGCATCCCGCCCGCGGATCACGACGTGAAGATCCAGGTTGGGATCGTTCAATCCCGCAGCAGCATATACCAGTTCGGTGTCAATGACGGTCGAAACCAGCCCCCAGAAAGAATTGCCTTCGCGTTCAACGAAGACCGGCGCCCGCGCGATGAATCCAGAGCCGCCCTGAACCAGATCGACGGGCCCCGCCATCGACATTCTGCCCGTCTCGAAAGCACGGCGCGCGGCCTGCCATTGCGCCGGCACGCGTCGGTAATCCAACCCGACAACGCTTTCGTTTCCTACTTTCGGGAAGACGTATCTGACCACCAGATCCGGCGCAGCCGCCAGATTTCGGATCTGGCTCCGGTCGGTTATGAGACGCGAGGCGAAGGCGACAAACTCTTCCTCGCTGAGATCGGGGTTACGCTCGACATAGGCGACAACGCCCTCCAACCGCCCCACACCGTCGCTGATTGCGCCTTCCAGACGCGTACGGATATTGGCCAATTGATCGACGACACGAGATCGTTCCTCGTATCGGATCTGTTCTGTTTTCAACCCCTCGACGTAGAATCCAAGCCCTAGGATTCCGAGCGCAACGAAGCTGGCTATGGATAGCAAGAATGCGTTTCCCGTCGGAAACAGGCCCTTTTCGCGCAAAAACGCCATGACAATCGGATACCTCGGAAACGTGTAAATACAAAAGCGATGAACAATAAAAATGCACCCGTCGCGGCACATCCCAAAGGGAATGCCTGCCCGCCGCGACCCGGTTGAATCTGAATATGCTACCGCGAAAGTTAATATTTCATAACCGCGGAGCCTAATATGTCCGATTTGGAGCAGATGCCGCTGTTTTTCAGCGGGTCCCGCCGTTCAGCCAAGGCGGGTTTGGGAGCGAGGCCTGCGCTTCGCGCAAGTGACTGCCCCAAACCTGGCTGATCGAGGAGAAATACTTGTCATCCGGCTCTATCCGCCGGCGCGCTTCGACCTGAATGCTGTTCTTCTTATAGACCATCATGTCCAGCGGCATGCCGACGGACATATTGCTTCGAAGGGTGGAATCCATGCTGACGAAGGAAAGTTTCACGGCCGTCGGCAGGTCGGTCTTATAGGTGAAGGCCCGGTCCAGGATGGGCTTGCCGTATTTGTTCTCCCCGATCTGGAAGAAAGGGGTATCCGGCGTGGCCTCAATGAAATTGCCGGCGCTATAGATCTGGAAAAGGCGCATGCGACGCCCTTTGATCTGCCCGCCCAGGATCATGGAAACGTCGAATTTGGCCGATTGCGCCTGCAGGGCCTCGCCGTCCGTCTTGTAGACTTCACGAACCGCCGCCCCCACCAGTTGGGCCGCCTGAAACATCGAAGGAACGGTCAGCAGCGTTTCCCGTTCGCAATCCTTCGACTTCGACATGTCGCAGAACTCGATGCCTTCATGCAGCAGGTTCACCACCGCTTGCGAAACGGCCAGATTTCCCGCCGTCATCAGGGCCATGACCCGGTCACCCGGTTCTTCCCAGATGGTCAGCTTTCTGAAGGTGGAAATATTGTCGACACCGGCATTGGTTCGCGTATCCGCGAGCATGACCAACCCGTCATCCATGTAGAGACCGATGCAATACGTCATCGCGGCCCGTCCCGGTGGCCTCCCTGATCAATCGATTTCGTGAACCGTTACTGTTGGCTACTCTCCTGCACGACCTGGACCGAAACGTCCAGCTTTTCGGCACCGCCGCCAAGCCGCAAACCCCGGATCGGCGCCGCCTCGCGGTAGTCCAATCCGACGGCGACGCGCAAGTGGTGTTCCGTCGGGCAGGCACGGTTCGCAACGTCGAATCCGACCCAGCCGAGATCCTCGATATACGCCTCGGCCCAGGCATGCCCGGCCTCGTAGACTTCGTCGCTGTTCTCGCTGGCCTGAAGATAGCCGGAAACATAACGGGCCGGGATGCCGCGCAGCCGGGCGCAAGCGATAAAGACATGGGTATGGTCCTGACAGACGCCGTTGCCGTGCGCCAGGGCCTGCGCCGCCGTCGTCTCGACCGCGGTCTCGCCTTCCCGGTAATCGATTCTGTCCCGTACCGCGCCCATCAGCGCATGCGCCAGATCAAGCGGCTTGGTTCCGGTCCCCACACTCCAGGCAAGCTCCTCCAGCGCGGTGTCGGGCGCGGTCAGGTCGGTTTGCCGAAGATAGGCGACCAAAGGGAAGGGCTCCCGCGTGCCGGACACCACGCCGGCCACATCCACGGTCTGCACCTGTCCGGTCACCCGAATCAGGACGTCGTCGTGCTCCCGGTTGATGACGAAGGTATGGGTGATGTTGCCGAAGGAATCGACGAAGGACGGAATGGTCCCGTCCTGCCCGCAATCCAGGTCCCAGGACAGGACGGTTTGCCCGCTGGTATTCTGCGGGGTCAGCTTCAGGCTTTGAATCGTATAGACGGCCGGCGTCTCGTATCGGTACCGGGTTTCATGCTTCACGGATATCAGCAACGGCTCAGCCCTCCGCTCGGGCAAAAGCACAGCCCCCGCGAAAACGGGATGCGTCAGCCCACGAACAAATAGTTGCGGGCTATTTCATTGCCAAGTCGATTGTTCCGGACAATGAAATCGGACAGGAACTCGTGCAGGCCGCTTTGGAAAATGTCGTTCGCATCGGCGAATTGCAGTTGCGAATAGAGCTGCCCCGCGATGCGGTGACATTCATGTCTGGCGCCATAGGCTTCCGCCAGCCGATCCAGATGCGCGACGACCTGCTGGTAACAGCCGATCAGCGAACGCGGCATTTCCCGGCGCAGGATCATCAGTTCGGCGATTTTCCAAGGCTTCGGGTTTTCGCGGTACAGGTAGTGGTAACTGCCCAGCGCGGAAAACGCGCGCAGCAGGCTGGTCCACTGATAGTAATCGACGCCGCCGCCGACCTGTTCGCCTTCCGGCAGCAGGACATGGTATTTCACGTCCAGGATCCGCGCCGTATTGTCGGCGCGCTCCACATAGGTGCCGAGGCGGGCAAAATCGAAGGCGTCGTCCCGTAGCATCGTGCCGTAGAGGCCGCCGCGGAACACGGTCGAGCGTTCCTTCACCCAGTCCAGGAAAGACCGCAATTCATTGTACCGGCGCGCATCCGTCCAGCGCTGATCAAAGCTGAGCCAGGTATCGTTCAGGCATTCCCACATTTCCATCGTCAGGCTGGTGCGGACGGCGCGGCCGTTTTCCCGCGCCTGACGGATGCTGGAATAAATGCTGGACGGGTTTTCCGGATTGCGGGCCAGGAATTCGGTTACCATCGGCCCTTCGACGCGCAGCCCCGCTTCCTCGAAAGCCTGGGCGCAGCCCGATGTCATCAGCGTCGACCACCACTCGCTGTGCACCGCCTCGCTCCCTGAGCCGGGCATCATGCTCATCCGGTCGGCGACCTCCAGGATCCGGGCGAAATTCTCCGCCCGCTCCATATAGCGGCTTAGCCAATAGAGGTTGTTGGCGGTGCGGCTCAGCATGGATCCTCGATCATCTCCCGTTTAACGGCCGGGAACACGCCCGGCCCTGTCCATGAAACTGCGGTCACTCTTCCAGAACCCAGGTATCCTTCGTCCCGCCGCCCTGGCTGGAATTCACCACCAGGGACCCCTCGCGCAGCGCGACGCGGGTCAGGCCGCCCTTCACCATCCGGATATCCTTGCCCGACGACAGCACGAAGGGGCGGAAATCCACATGCCGCGGCGCGACGCCGGTTTCGACGAAGGTCGGGCAGGTACTCAGGGCCAGTGTCGGCTGGGCGATGAACTCGTCCGGCGTTTCCTTGATCCGCTCGGCATAGTCCTCGATTTCCTGTTTCGTCGCCGCCGGGCCGACCAGCATTCCATACCCGCCGGAACCGTGAACTTCCTTCACCACCAGTTCGGCCAGATTGTCGAGCACATAGGCCAGATCCTTGTCGTCGCCGCATTTATAGGTCGGCACGTTTTTCAGGATCGGTTCCTCGTCCAGGTAGAATTTGATCATGTCCGGAACGTAGGTGTAGATCGCCTTGTCGTCCGCGATCCCGGCGCCGACAGCGTTGGCCAGCGTGACATGCCCGGACCGATAGGCGTTCATCACCCCCGGCACGCCGAGAACCGATTTCGGATCGAAGGTCAGAGGATCCAGGAATGTATCGTCGATCCGTCGGTAGATGACGTCGACCTTCTGCGGCCCCTGGGTGGTGCGCATATAAACTTTGGCATCCTCGACAAACAGGTCCGGTCCTTCGACCAGTTCGACGCCCATCTGGTCGGCCAGGAAGGAATGCTCGAAATAGGCGCTGTTGTAGATACCGGGGGTCAGCACCACGACCGTGGGATCCCCCGTCGTCTTCGGCGGCGCGCATTCCTTGAGCGTTTCCAGAAGATTGTCGGCATAGTTGTCGACCGGCGCGATCCGGTGTTCCGCGAACAGGGCCGGGAACAGCCGCATCATCACTTCGCGGTTTTCCAACATGTAGGAAACGCCGGACGGCGTGCGGCAATTGTCCTCCAGAACATAGAACTCGTCCTCTCCGACGCGAACCATGTCGATCCCGGCGATATGGCTGTAAACGCCGCCCGGAACGTCCACGCCCTGCATCTCCGGCAGGTAGGAGGAATTGTTCAGGACCAGCTTTTCGGGAATCACCCCTGCCTTCAGGATTTCCTGGTCATGATAGACGTCGTGCAGGAACATGTTCAGCGTCTTGACGCGCTGACGCAGGCCTTCCTCCATCCGCTGCCATTCCGCCGCCGCAAGAACGCGCGGGATGATGTCGAACGGAATCAGCCGTTCGGGATCGCCGCCTTCGCCATAAACGGCGAATGTAATCCCAAGTCGTCGGAATAGGACATCCGCTTCCTGGCGCTTCATCCGAAGAAAATCGGTCGGCGTCCATTGAAGCCATTGTGAAAGGCCCCTGTACGCGTCGCGGCAGGCGCCGCCCGCAAGTGTCATTTCGTCGAATGGTTTCGCGAGTGCCATGCCCCTCAACCCGAGCGCGATCTTCCGCCGCACCCGTTGTGTGCTCTAGTGTTACTGTAAACCCGCAAAGACGATCCGGATCGTTATTTGCCGCCCGAATTCGAATACTAGCATGACATGACGGCGCTTGGTGTCAACAGGACTTCAGCGCCGCCACGGCACTATATTAGCTGTCGGCCCGGAATACGGCGGGGGCCGCTTCGCAGGATCGGCAAAACCGCCGCAATTTTGCACGTCACCGGTTACGCCGATCCGATATGCGTGTATGAGGAATGATCCGGTCAGACAGCCTGCAGGGGGAATGATGCAAGCCGAATACGACTTGATAGTGGTGGGCAGCGGCCCTGCCGGGCGCCGTGCGGCCATCCAGGCCGCCAAGTTCGGCCGCAATGCGCTGGTTGTGGAGAAGGGGCGCCGGGTCGGCGGCGTTTCCGTCCATACCGGGACGATCCCGTCCAAGACGCTGCGGGAGACGGTCCTGAACCTGAGCGGTTGGCGCGAACGCGGCTTCTACGGCCGCGCCTATCGCGTCAAACAGGAGATTTCATCGGAAGATCTGCGCCACCGTCTGTTGAAAACGCTGGACCATGAGGTCGAGGTGCTGGAACACCAGTTCGCCCGCAATCATGTCGACACTATCATGGGCGAGGCCCGTTTCACCGACCCGCACACGGTGGAGGTCCGCAGCGACGAAGGCGAACGGCATCTGGTCAGCGGTAAGGCCTTCATTCTTTGTGTCGGGACAAACCCCTTCCGGCCGGACTCAATTCCCTTCGACGGCGAAAACATCCTGGACAGCGACGACGTCCTGGAAGTGAACCGCATCCCCCGCTCGCTGACCGTGATCGGCGCCGGTGTCATCGGCGTCGAATATGCGACGATCTTCTCGGCCCTGGACGTACCGGTGACCCTGATCGAACCGCGCAATACCATGCTGGATTTCATCGACCGGGAATTGATCGAGGATTTCATTCACCAGCTGCGCGACCGCGGCATCGCCCTGCGCATGGGCAAATCCGTCGAGAGGATCGAACGCCAGGACGACCAATGCGTCACCCATCTGGAAGGCGGCCGAGTCTGCAAGTCGGACATGGTCCTGTTCGCGGCCGGCCGCGAAGGGGCGACGGACAGCTTGAACCTGGACGCCGCCGGCCTGACCGTCGACCACCGCAAACGGCTGACGGTCGACCCGAAGACGTTCCAGACCGAGGTGCCGCATATCTATGCCGCCGGCGACGTCATCGGCTTTCCCAGCCTCGCCTCGACTTCGATGGAACAGGGCCGCATCGCCGCCTGCCACGCGCTGGGCGAAGAAGCGCAGAAGCCGCCGGAATATTTTCCCTACGGCATTTACGCGGTGCCGGAAATTTCGACCTGCGGCATGACGGAGGAGGAGGTGGAGCAGCGCGGCATTCCCTATGAATGCGGCGTGGCCCGGTTCCGCGAGACCTCACGCGGCCACATCATGGGCTTGGACAGCGGCATGATGAAGATGATCTTCTCGATCAAAACCCACCGCCTGCTCGGCGTTCATATCGTCGGCGAAGGGGCGACGGAACTCATCCATATCGGCCAGGCGGTCCTGAACCTGAAAGGCAAACTGGAATATTTCGTCGAGAACACCTTCAACTATCCGACCCTGGCCGAGGCCTACAAAATCGCGGCGCTTGATGCGTGGAACAGGATGCCGAGGAAAGGCGAGTAGCAAGTTCAATGCACCATCCGATGATGATACTGCTCGCAGTACTTTTTTCCGCGCCTTCCTATGCTAGCGGTGACAGCGCAAAACCAACGATGCAGTATTTTTCATATTTCATTCTGGTTTTTGGCTCGGTCATGTTGGCCTACATGGCATTCAAGGTCGCTCGCAAATGGCAAGCACCCGTCGTTCCCTTCGTTCTTTCGCTTTTAGCGCCATTGTTGTTGCCTATTCTGTTTTATTGTTTGGCGCCGTATCTATTGCCCTCAAAGGCCCAGGGGTTCGTCGGGATTGGGACGACACTGTTCTTTCTTGTAGCCGTGTTTCTCATGCGCTTAGTCATCTCTCGGTTCCGGAAAGGCTATGATCTTCGAGAGGCGCCTCCAACGGTGGAGCGAACGAAACGCTAGCGGAACGTATTTAGCCGGACATGATCCTCTCTTGCCCGGCGTGCCACCGAACCTTCATGGATGGGTCGCAAATCAAACAAGTCTCGCGGATACTTATCTCCCTCCCTAGAATGAATTCCTCACCCCAAGGAGATGAAGTGAATGTTCCGCGACGTATTCGCCGCAATCCTGGCTGCCGGACTAACGATTTCCACCCTCGTCAGCCCGGCCGCGGCCGACAGGGTCGAACTCGGCCCACGCCCGGAGTTCCTGGTCCACCAGATGAAGGACGGCGCGCTGAAAAACCGGCTTCTGTCCTGTGCCGGGAGCGGCGTTGAGCGCACCGATTTTTCCATCGGCCATCGCGGCGCACCGCTGATGTTTCCGGAGCACACGGTCGAATCCTATCGGGCCGCCGCCCGGATGGGGGCCGGCATTCTGGAATGCGACGTGACCTTCACCAAGGACAAGGAACTGGTCTGCCGCCACGCCCAGGACGACCTACACACGACGACGAATATTCTGGCAACCGACCTGGCCGCGAAATGCACCAAGGAATTCACCCCGGCGGGCGCGTCCGGCAAAGCATCCGCGGAATGCCGGACCAGCGACATCACGCTGGCCGAGTTCCGCACCCTGACCGGCAAGATGGATGCGGCGAACAGGAACGGCAAAACGGTCGAGGAATACATGGACGGCACCGCCGGATGGCGCACCGACCTTTATGCCGCTTCCTCGGCCACGCTGATGACCCATGCGGAATCGATCGATCTGTTTCGCCGGCTGGGTGCGAAATTCACGCCGGAGCTGAAATCCCCCGCCATTGCCATGCCCTTCGACGGGTTCAGCCAGGAAGACTATGCCCAGAAACTGATCGACGAATACAAGGCAGCCGGCGTCCCGCCCGAAGACGTCTTCCCGCAGAGCTTCGACCTTGCCGACGTGCTGTACTGGATCGAGAACGAACCCGAATTCGGCAGGCAGGCGATCTTTCTGGACGGCCGGTACGACAATGCCGGGTTCGACCCGATGAGGCCCGCGACCTTCGATCCTAGCATGGAAAGCTTGAAGGCTTTGGGCGTGAACTACATCGCCCCGCCGATCTGGATGCTGGTGACGGTTGATAACGGCAGGATCGTCCCCTCCGCCTATGCCAAGGAAGCGAAAAATGCCGGGCTGAACATCATCGCCTGGACGCTGGAGCGCTCCGGGCCGCTGAAGACCGGCGGCGGCTGGTATTATCAGTCGATCAAGGATGTCACGACGTCGGACGGCGTGATGTACGAATTGCTGGACGTGCTCGCCATGCAGGTCGGGGTCGTCGGCGTCTTCTCCGACTGGCCCGCCACGGTCACCTATTATGCGAATTGCATGGGCTTGAAATAGGGTCTGGTCCTGCCGGGCGGCGCCACGAACGCCGTCCCGCGGACACCCCGCATCGGTGTCGAACCTAGGTATGATTTTTTCATACTACGTGCTATGCTCACTCCGGAAGGAAGGGTTCCGGGATGTCCAAAATTCAGAAACGCACGATCAGCCTGCCCGACGAACATGCCGCGTTCGTCGATAAATTGGTGTCTTCCGGGGCCTATGCTTCGGCCAGCGAGGTCATCCGGGCCGGGCTGCGCGCGCTCCAGGAACGCGACGCCGCCGTGGAGCGCTGGCTGCGCGAGGAAGTCGTACAAGTCTATGACGCCATGCAGGAAAATCCTTCACGGGCAATTCCTGCGGAGGATGTTTTCGCGGAGATCCGTGAACGCAATGCGAAACACCCGGACAGATCGGTTTGAAGACACGGGTTGTCGTCTTCGCTCCCGAAGCGCGGGTAGACTTGCTGCAACTTCACGATTGGCTCGCCAACGCGGCCAGCCCAGCTATCGCCCTGAAATATGTGGAGCGGCTCGAGACCTATTGCGACGGCTTCCGCACGGCCGGTGAACTCGGCCATCGGCGGGACGACCTCCGTCCCGGGCTGCGGATCGTCGGGTTCGAAAAACGCATCACGATTGCCCTCGCTGCCGATGACGAACGAGTGACTATCCTGCGTCTTTTCTACGGCGGTCGAAATTGGGAGACTATTCTGGCAGATAAGGAATAGGCCGCCCCTTCAAAAAGAAATCATGAAACTGTTCGGCAGGTCGTCTTCCATCAATGTCCGCAAAGTGCTGTGGACCTGCACCGAGATGACGCTCAACACAAAGGGGTGGCGCCGATGCTTTTCAACGGACGTGTGCGAAGATGTCTCGAACGTCGCCAACTACTAATTATTACGAATTCGATTGGCGCGTCGGAAAAGTGAATACACCAAAAACACGACTGGAGCATAAATCGCCAGAGCGATGGCAAATCCTTCTAGCCATCCCGTGAGCCCCAGAAGAGGAAAATAGACGAACATCATCCAGAAGTTAAAAAACAGCCGCCGCCATTTATGAAAAAGCACATCGCTGCCACACTCGACATATCCAACCATCGCATTGGTCCAATAGCATCCTGATCTCTGCTGCGGCGAGAAATCGTGAAAGTTTGGCAGTTGGATCGAGGCCAGGAAGCTGAAAAGAATAATGGCGACATAAGCCGCACATGCATAGGTGGCGATCTTGTATGCCAGTTCTTTGCTCATGATGGCCAGTATGACGAGGTCTATTGCTGGAGTCTGTAACTTACTGGATTCTCAAATACCGTCCCTCGATATCGGTATCGGCCCTCACACCCAGCGAAAAACAGCCCCCGCATAGACGACCGAGATGATCGTCGCGGCCCAGAGCGGGTCGCCGATGAGGCCTAGCCAGGCGAGGTGGATGAAGGCGGAGCCCAGCAGCGAGATGAAGAGGCGGTCGCCGCGCGTCGTTTCAAGCGCGAGGATACCGCGGCGTTGACCGCCGCCGGGGGATTTCAACTCCCAGATCGTCATGCAGGTGAGGAAGAAGGCGATCACCAGGAAGAAGATCGCCGTCGGCCAGGTCCAGGCCATCCAGGATAGGTCGAGCATGGGTTTGTCTCCTCTTCCCTAGACGCGGTCCCTACACCCGTCCAAGGGCGAAGCCCTTGGCGATGTAGTTTCTGACGAAATAGATCACGAAGGCGCCCGGCACGATGGTGAGCGTTCCCGCCGCCGCCAACAGGCCCAGTTCATATCCGGATGTACTGGCCGTCCGTGTCATCGTGGCCGCGATCGGTTTCGCGTCGACCGCCGTCAGCGTCTTGGCCAGCAGCAGCTCCACCCAACTGAACATAAAGCAGAAGAAAGCGGCGACGCCGATCCCCGCCGCGATGGTTGGGATGAATATCTTTAGGAAGAAGCTCCAGAAGGAATGACCGTCGACATAGGCGGTCTCGTCCAACTCCTTCGGCACGCCGGACATGAAACCTTCCAGAATCCACACCGCCAGCGGGATGTTGAAGAGCGTATGGGCGAGCGCCACCGCGATATGCGTATCGAATAATCCCACTGCCGAGTAAAGTTGGAAGAACGGCAGGGCGAACACGGCGGGCGGGGCCATGCGGTTGGTCAGCAGCCAGAAGAACAGATGCTTGTCGCCGATGAAGCGATAGCGGCTGAACGCGTAGGCCGCCGGCAGGGCGCAGGCGATCGACAGCACCGTGTTGATCGACACATAGGCCAGCGAGTTGAGATACCCCGTATACCAGGTCGGATCCGTGAAGATGGTGATGTAGTTTTCCAGCGTGAATTCGCGTGGATACAGGCTGAACCCGCCCAGGATTTCGTTCGTCGTCTTGAACGACATCGAGACCAGCCAATAGATCGGCAGCATCAGGAAGGCGATATAGAGAGCCGGGACGATTGCGGTGCGTTTCATGTCAGGTGCCCCTCAGCTTTCCTCGTTCCGCATCATCAGCGTGTAGAACACCCAGCTGAGCGCAAGGATGATCAGGAAGTAGATGATCGACATCGCCGCCGCCGGGCCAAGATCAAACTGGCCGAGCGCGATCTTCACCAAGTCGATGGAGAGCAGCGTCGTCGAATTCCCCGGCCCGCCGCCGGTCAGCACGACGGCTTCGGTATAGACCATGAAACTGTCCATGAAGCGCAGCAGGACCGCGATGGTCAGTACCCGCTTCATCTTCGGCAATTGGATGTAGCGGAAGATGGCGAAGGCACCGGCCCCGTCGATCTTCGCCGCCTGATAATAGGCGTCCGGGATGGAGACGAGTCCCGCATAGGCCAGCAGCACGACCAGCGAGGTCCAATGCCAGACATCCATCAGGATCAGCGTGAACCAGGCATCGCCGATCTGGCGCGTGAAGTTGTAGTCGAAACCGAGCGCGTTGAGCCCATAGCCGAGCAGCCCGATATCCGGCAGCGCGAAGATGTTCCACATCGCGCCGACCACGTTCCACGGGATCAGCAGCGGCAAGGCCATCAACACGAGGCAAACAGGTACCCATGGCCCCTTTCGCGGCATCGCCAGCGCAATAGCCACCCCCATGGGTACTTCGATCGCAAGGATCGAAAAGGTGAAAATCATCTGGCGGATCAGGCTGTCATGAAAGCGTTCCGATTGCAGAACCTCCGTGAACCACAGCACGCCGGACCAGAAGAAGGTGTTGTCGCCGAAGGTTTCCTGAACCGAATAGTTCACGACCGTCATCAGCGGAATGATTGCATTGAACGCCACCAGCAGGAAAACCGGCAGGACGAACAGCCAGGCTTTTTGATTGACGGTCTTGTTCATCGCGCATCCCCCGCCGCCGTCGCCTCACCGGCCAGCCAGCCATCGGCATATAGCCGGGTATTGCCCGGGTCGAAGGCGAGCTGCACACCGTCAGCGGGGATTTCCACCCCTTCCCCCACAAGCAGCCGCACCGTCCGGTCGGCACAGCGCGTCTCGACGATCTTGTGGCGGCCCGCGTCGCTGACCTTCACCACGGTCGCCGGCAGGCCCTTGTCGGTGAATGTGATGAATTCCGGACGGACCCCTATTTCCAGCGCCCCGCCCGCTGCGCCCGACGTATCATTGGCGACCGACACGGCATTGCCGCCGAGATAGACCTTGCCGCTGTCGAGTGTGCAGGGAAGGACGTTCATCCCGGGGGAGCCGATGAAATGGCCAACGAATGTATGCTGCGGCCGTTCGAACAGGTCGACGGGCGTACCGACCTGCACCACCTCGCCCTCGTTCATCACCACGACCTTGTCGGCAAAGGTCAGTGCCTCTGTCTGGTCATGGGTCACATAGATCATGGTGAGACCGACGCGTTGATGCAGTTCCTTCAGCTTGGAGCGCAATTCCCATTTCAGATGCGGGTCGATCACGGTCAGCGGTTCATCAAACATGATGACATTGACGTCGGTTCGCACCAGACCGCGGCCCAGCGAGATCTTCTGCTTGCCGTCCGCCGTCAGTCCCTTGGCGCGTTCATTCAACCGGTGGGTCATGTCGATGAAATCGGCGATTTCGCGCACGCGCTCGTCGGTCACGGCCTTGTCGACGCCCCGGTTCCGCAGCGGAAAGGCCAGATTCTCGTAAACCGTCATGGTGTCGTAGACGACAGGGAACTGGAAAACCTGGGCGATATGCCGCTGATCGGGGGCCAAGGCGGTCACGTCGTTGTCGTCGAACAGCACCCTGCCCTGCGACGGCCGCAACAGGCCGGAAATGATATTCAGCAGGGTAGTCTTGCCGCACCCGCTGGGGCCCAGCAGCGCATAGGCCCCGCCGTCGTCCCAGGTGATGTCGACTTGTTTCAAGGCCCAATCCGCGTCGTCGACCGGATTGTCCATGTAGGAATGACGCAGCTTGTCGAGCGTGATCCGTGCCATCGCGACTCTTCCCTAGGAAACGATCAGGGCGCCGTCGGCCCCGAAATAGAAGGCTTGGCTGAGGTCGGCATAGAGTTCCGCCGTCTCCCCCACACCGTAGGAATGGATGCCATGGGCCAGCGACACCCAGGTTTCCGGCCCGACCTTGAAATGGACCGTGCTTTCCGATCCGCTCAATTCGGTCACCAGCACCTCGCCGGAGATTTTCACCCGGCCCTCCGCGGCAACGTTTACCATCGGTGTCACATGATGCGGGCGCAGGCCGATCGTGTACTCGCCGTTGGGCTGGTCGGCCAGCACGGCCGGACAGGTCCAATGCGCGACATTGCCGAGGTCGACCTGGTTCCCGGTCTTGCGCACGGTGGCCGTGTTTATCGGCGGTTCGGAAAACACCTTGGCGCTGATCACGTCCTTCGGCATGCGATAGACATCGCCGGTCGGCCCGAATTGGGTGACCCGGCCTTCGTGCAAGGTCGCGGTCCTGCCGCCCAACAGCAATGCCTCGATCGGTTCGGTCGTCGCATAGACGACGATGCAGTTCCGGTCGGCGAACAGCTTCGGCAGTTCCTCGCGCAATTCCTCGCGCAGTTTGAAATCCAGGTTAGCCAGCGGCTCGTCCAGCAGGACCAACTCGCTGTCCTTCACCAGGGCGCGGGCCAGCGCCGTGCGCTGCTGCTGCCCGCCGGAAAGTTCGGCGGGTTTCCGGTCCAGCATCGGCGCCAGCCGAAGCAGATCGGCCATCGCGCCGACGCGTTTCTTGATTTCGGCTTCACCCATCCGCGCCACCCGCAGCGGGGAGGCGATGTTCTCATAAACGGTGAAATTCGGGTAATTGATGAACTGCTGGTAGACCATGGAAACGTTGCGGTTCTGCACCCGCATCCCGGTCACGTCCTTGCCCTGGAAATGCAGTGAACCGCCGGTCGGCCGGTCCAGCCCCGCCATCAACTGCATCAGGGTCGTCTTCCCCGACAGCGTGGTGCCCAGCAGGATATTGAACCCGCCCGCTTCCAGGACGAGGTCGGTGGGGTGGATATGAACCTCCGTCCCCACGGTCTTTGCAATCTGTCGGAGTTCGAGCGTCATCGCCGGCGGCACTCTTCACATTCTTCCGCATCGCCCGGGTCGGGCTTGCCGCGGATACTCTGGTTCTTGTCGAACCGGCCCGGAACGGGTGTCCGCGATCCGGGCCGGTTGACAAGAGGTCCTCAATTTCCGGCCCGGCAAAAACGCGCCTGACCGATACTGCACTGGCGGTCCGATGACAGAGTTTCTGCCGGCGAACCGTCCGGATGCGCGCCATTCACACTCATCACGCGCATCCGGATACTGGGAGGTCTTTCCGCCGATCCCGTCAGGGGTCGACGATTAGTTTTGCGCCCAGCGTTTGACGAGTTCGTCATAGGAGACGGTCTCGCCCTTCGGCTTTTCGTTGGCCAGTTTCGCCTTGGCGCCGCCCTTGCCGAGCCATTCCGAGGGATCCTTTTCCTCGTTCAGGCGCGGACCGCAGCCGCCATAGGTGTTGTTGGCCTTGTCCGCACGTTCCATGCGGGACATCACCTGATCCATTTCACCGGCCAGGCGGTCCATGGCTTCCTGCGGGGTGAAGGTGCCGGAGTTGACGTCACCGATATTCTGCCACCACAGCTGGGCCAGTTTCGGATAGTCGGGCACGTTCACGCCGGTCGGGCTCCACAACACGCGATCCGGCGAACGATAGAACTCAACCAAGCCGCCCAGTTTCGGTGCGCGGTCGGTGAAGCTCTGATGCCGGACGGAACTGTCGCGGATGAAGGTCAGGCCGACATGGCTCTTCTTCACGTCGACGGTCTTGGAGACGACGAACTGGGCATAGAGCCAGGCCGCTTTCTGACGGTCGACCGGGGTCGACTTGAACAGCGTCCAGGAACCCGCGTCCTGATAGCCCAGCTTCTGGCCTTCTTCCCAATAGGGGCCGTGCGGCGAAGGCGCCATCCGCCATTGCGGATTGCCGGCATCGTCGACCGTGTTGTTGCCCTCCGACTTCGGCGCAACCATGGAGGCGGTGAACGCCGTGTACCAGAAGATCTGCTGGGCGACGTTGCCCTGGCTCAGCGCCGGCAGCGACTGATAGAAGTCGTAATCGGCCGCACCCGGGGGCGCATACTGACGCAGCCATTCGTCCCATTTCCGGATCGCGTAGACCGCGGCCGGGCCGTTGGTGCCGCCGCCGCGGCTGACGGAGGCGCCGGCCGGGTTGCAGCTGCCGGCTTCCATTCGGATGCCCCATTCGTCGATCGGCACGCCGTTCGGCAGGCCCTTGGAACCGGCACCGGCCATCGACAGCCAGGCATCGGTCATACGCCAGCCCAGGTCGGGCGCGCGCTTGCCGTAATCCATATGGCCATAGACCCGGACGCCGTCGATTTCCTTCACGTCGTTGGTGAAGAATTCGGCGATGTCTTCATAAGCGGACCAGTTCACCGGCACACCCAGCTCATAGCCGTATTTCGCCTTGAACTGCGCCTTCAGGTCTTCGCGGTCGAACCAGTCCTTGCGGAACCAGTACAGGTTCGCGAACTGCTGATCCGGCAGCTGATACAGCTTGCCATCCGGCCCCGTGGTGAAGGACCGGCCCATGAAATCCTCGATATCGAGCATCGGGTTGGTGACGTCCTTGCCGTCACCGGCCATGAAATCAGTCAGGTTGACCGCGAGCTGCAGCCGCGAATGCGTGCCGATCAGGTCGGAGTCGTTGACATAGGCGTCGTACAGGTTCCGGTTCGTCTGCATTTGGGTCTGAACCGCCTGCACGACCTCGCCTTCACCCAGCAGCTGATGGTTCACCTTGATGCCGGTGATTTCCTCGAACGCCTTGGTCAGGGTCTTGGATTCGTATTCGTGGGTCGGGATCGTTTCGGACAGGACGTTGATTTCCATGCCCTTGAAGGGTTCAGCCGCCTTGATGAACCACTCCATTTCCTTCAGCTGTTCTTCCTTGGAAAGGGTGGATGGCTGGAATTCCGAATCGATCCATTTTTTTGCTTCGTCCATGCCTGCATACGCGGCAGATCCGAAAGCGCAAATTGCGGCCGCGGCGACCGCAGCCAACAGATGCCTCTTCATAAGTTTCCTCCCGAGAGACTTTTTTTGTAACGTGCGGAACTAATATTCATGTGAAAGAAAACGAACGTCAACCGAAAACACAGATATGACATTCTGTCACAAAACCGTAACATTTCCATCCGTGACTACCGCGAAGCGTGGAACACGGAAGCCAGGTGAGAGCATATGGAACCCTTGACGCCACGACAGATCGACATCCTCGCGCTGGCGCGCAGCACCGGCCGGGTCATGGTCGAGGATCTGGCCGCGACCTTCGACGTCACGCCGCAAACCATCCGCAAGGACCTGAACGACCTCTGTGCCCAGGGCCTGCTGGGGCGGGTGCATGGCGGCGCGGTCGTCGCCGCCGGCGTTTCCAATTTCGGCTATGATGCAAGGCGCCGTCTTGCCGTCGACGAAAAGCAACGGATCGGCATCGCGACCGCGTCGATCATCCCCGACGATTGCACCATCCTGATCAATATCGGCACCACGACCGAGCAGGTCGCGCATGCCCTGCGCGAGAAACGCCGGCTGATGGTGATTACGAATAATATCAATGTCGTCAATATCTTGAGCGTCAGTCCCGATTGCGAAATCATCGTTGCCGGCGGCGTCGTCCGACATTCGGACGGCGGCATCGTGGGTGAGGCCGCGGTCGATTTCATTCGTCAGTTCAAGGTCGATTTCGCGGTCATCGGCGTCTCCGCCATCGATGCGGACGGCACCCTGCTGGACTACGACTACCGCGAAGTGAAAGTCGCCCAGGCGATCATCGAGAATGCCCGCCATACCATTCTGGTCGCCGACAGCAGCAAGTTCGGCCGCTCCGCCTCGGTTCGGATCGGCCATATCTCCCATATCAACACCTTTGTCACCGATACGCCGCCGCCGGAGCCTATAAAGGCCATGTGCAAGGAGGCCGGTGTGCAGATTTTGGTCGCTCCCGACGCTTGAAATTGCAACGAAGGCGGCGTTATATTCGTTTCGCTTTCGTTTTTTTTCGCAAACGCGCAGGTCATGGTGCGGCGCAGCGCGATTTTCCGGCGGGGATTCCCAGTTGATCGAACAGGTTTACGATATCGCGATCATCGGCGGCGGTGTGAACGGCTGCGGTATCGCGCGCGACGCGGCCGGGCGTGGCCTGAAAGTGCTTCTGGCCGAGCAACGCGATCTGGCGATCGGCACGTCGTCGGCCTCCACCAAGTTGATCCACGGCGGGCTGCGCTATCTGGAACACTATGAATTTGGATTGGTGCGGGAATCGCTGAAGGAGCGGGAAGTGCTGCTCTCCATGGTGCCGCATATCGCCTGGCCGCTTCGTTTCGTATTGCCGCATCACAGCGGGTTGCGTCCGGCCTGGCTGATCCGCCTGGGCCTGTTCCTGTACGACCATCTGGGCGGACGCAAGATCCTGCCGGGCTGCCGGACGCTGGACCTGCGCAAGCACGAGGCCGGCCGGCCGCTGCGCGATACCTTCACCAAGGCTTTCGAATATTCCGACTGCTGGGTCGACGATGCGCGGCTCGTCACGCTGAACGCCATGGACGCCGCCGCCCGCGGCGCCGATATCCTGACCCGCACCGCAGTGACCGACGCCAAGCGTGAAAACGGCGCCTGGACCGTGACTTTGAACGACGAGGCGACCGGAGGCGACCGGACGATCCGGGCCAAGACGGTCGTGAACGCGGCCGGACCCTGGGTCGCGGACGTCCTGGCGCGGCGCGTCGGCGTCAACAGCAAGGCTTCCGTCCGACTGGTTAAGGGAAGCCACATCGTCATTCCGCGCAAGTTCGAGCACGACCGCGCCTATATTTTCCAGAATGCCGACCAGCGCATCATCTTCGCCATTCCCTACGAGCAGGATTTCACCCTGATCGGAACCACCGATGTGGACTTCACCGACGACCCCAAGGACGTCCGCATTTCGGATGAGGAGATCGCCTATCTCTGCCAGGCGGCAAGCGCGTATTTCAAGGACCCGGTAAAACCCGACGATGTCGTCTGGACCTATTCCGGGGTGCGCCCGCTTTATGACGACGGGGCCGGCGCGGCCCAGACCGCGACGCGCGATTTCGTGCTCGATCTGCACGCCCAGGCGGGTGAACCGGCACTGCTGAACATATTCGGCGGCAAGATCACCACCTATCGCCACCTGGCGGAGGAGGCTCTCGGCAAACTGAAACCCTTCCTGCCGGAGATGACCGGCACCTGGACCGCCGGGGCGACCCTACCGGGCGGCGGCTTCCCGGTCGGTGGA
The DNA here is from genome assembly GCF_965227365.1 of Hwanghaeella sp. Taxonomy (GTDB): domain Bacteria; phylum Pseudomonadota; class Alphaproteobacteria; order UBA8366; family Aestuariispiraceae; genus Hwanghaeella. The sequence continues at coordinate 103,919 of NZ_OZ245754.1, read as the reverse complement.
CACGGGGCGTTGATCGAGAAACTCCGGGCCGACTATCCCTTCCTGCCGCCCAGGACCGCGTCGCGCCTCGTCCATGCCTATGGCACGCTGGCCGGGACGGTGCTCGGCGATGCAGGCTCGATCGAGGATCTGGGCCGGCATTTCGGCGCCGACCTCTATGAGCGCGAAATCGCCTATCTGATGACCTCGGAATGGGCCGTCGAGGGGGACGACGTCCTCTGGCGGCGCTCCAAACTGGGGCTGCGCTTGAGCGAGCAGGAGCGGCAGGCGGTTTCGGACTGGATGAAGAGCCGCCGGGCGGCTACCGTCTGATCCGACCGGCCTTATGAGTGCCGCAGCAAGAGATCGCTTCAAGGTCGCGGCCTTTAACGAGGGAGGATGACTGGTGGGGAAATACGTTCTGGCCATTGATCAGGGGACGACGTCCAGCCGGGCGATCCTGTTCGACGAGAAATGCGCCGTGGCCGCCGTCGCCCAGGAAGAGTTCGATCAGCATTTCCCGCGCTCCGGCTGGGTCGAGCATGAACCCGAAGACCTCTGGAACTCGACCCTGTCGACCTGCCGCGAGGCGATGAAGAAGGCCGGCGCGACCGCAAGCGACATTGCCGCCATCGGCATCACCAATCAGCGTGAGACCACCGTCGTCTGGAACCGGGCAACCGGGGGGGCCATCCACCGCGCCATCGTGTGGCAGGATCGCCGCACCGCCGACACCTGCGCGACCCTGAAGTCGGCCGGGCATGAGGCATTGGTAACCGAAAAGACCGGCCTGCTGCTGGATCCCTATTTCTCGGGCACCAAGGCGGCCTGGATCCTCGACAACGTGCCCGGCGCCCGGGACGCGGCGGAACGCGGCGAACTCGCCTTCGGCACGGTCGACAGCTATCTGCTCTGGCGGCTGACCGGCGGAAAGGTGCATGCCACCGACGCCACCAATGCCAGCCGCACGATGCTGTACAATATCCGCGAGAATCGCTGGGACGACGCTCTGCTGGACCTGATCCGCGTGCCGCGCTCGCTGCTGCCGGAGGTGAAGGACTCCGCCGACAGCTTCGGCGAGACCCTGCCCGACCTGTTCGGCGCCCCGATCCCGGTGCTCGGCATTGCCGGCGACCAGCAGGCGGCGACCGTCGGCCAGGCCTGCTTCCTGCCCGGCATGGCGAAATCCACTTACGGCACCGGCTGTTTCGCGCTGTTGAATACGGGCGCGGATCCGGTCACCTCGAAGAACCGCCTGCTGACCACCATCGCCTATCGTCTCGGTGGGGAGACCACCTACGCGCTCGAAGGGTCGATCTTCGTCGCCGGCGCGGCGGTGCAATGGCTGCGCGACGGGCTCGGCATTCTGCGCGATGCGGCGGAATCCGGACACCTCGCCACCAAGGCCGATCCCGAACAGGACGTCATCCTGGTCCCGGCCTTCACCGGCATGGGCGCGCCCTATTGGGACGCGGAGTGCCGGGGCGCGCTCTATGGCCTGACACGCGGTACCGGTCCGTCTGAACTGGCCCTCGCCGCGCTGGAGAGCGTCTGCTTCCAGACCCGAGACCTGATCGAGGCGATGCACGGCGATTGGGGTTCCTCCGCCGATACGGTGCTGCGGGTCGACGGCGGCATGGTCGCCTCGGACTGGACCATGCAGCGCCTCTCCGACATGTTGAACGCCCCGGTCGACCGGCCGTCGGTCCTGGAAACGACGGCGCTTGGGGCGGGCTATCTGGCCGGCCTGCAAGCGGGCTTCTATGCGCCGCCGGACGTTTTCGCGGAAAGCTGGGCCTTGGAACGCCGGTTCGAACCCGCCATGCAGGGAGACGAGCGGGAACGTCGATACGGGTTGTGGCGCAGGGCGGTGCGAAGCACCTTGTCGGCCAAATCCGCCTGACCGGAAAGGCTACCATGCACAGCGTCACCCTGGCCGCCAGGATCGGCTTCTGGCTTTCTTTTGCCGCGATAACCCTTCTGTCCCTGCTGCCGCTGCAGGCGTTGATCGCGTTGCTGTTTCTGCTGCCGGTGCAATATGCGGTTCAATCGACCTTCTCGGACAAGATCGAGCATTTCTTCGCTTACATGGTCCTGACCGCAGCCGGCCGGATCGGCTATCGCGACTGGCCCGCCCCATTGACGCTTGCCGCGGCGCTGATCGCCTACGGCATCGCCATCGAAGTCATCCAGTCCTTCATCCCCGAGCGGATGATGAGCGGCTGGGATGTCTTTGCGAATACCGCCGGGGTGTTGGTCGGCCTCGGCATTTCCTGGATGATCTTGCGCCGATTGCCGTCCAGGCCGACACAACAACTATCTCAATCAAGGAATTGAGAACACGGTATTTCCAGGTATGTTGCGCCGCAACTTGCTGAAGCAGCGCAGCGCCGAGCCATGGAACCGATCTTCAATGTCGTCTTGCCCGTTTTCGGGATCATCGCCGCCGGATACGTTTCCGGCCGTCGCGGATTGCTGGGTGAGGCAAGCAGCGAGGCGCTGAACCGTTTCGTCTATTGGGTCGCCCTGCCGGTCCTGCTGTTCAAGGCCATGGCGACCGTCGATATCGACAATGTCGTTCGCACCGATTTCCTGATCGGCTTCATGCTGTCGCTCGCCGCGGTCTGGGCGGCGGCGATGCTGCTGGCCAAACTGGCCTTCGGGCGCGGCTTGGCGGAAGCGACCATGCACGGGATGAACACGGTTTACGGCAATGCCGGCTATATGGGCATTCCGCTGGCCCTGGCCACCTATGGGGCGGAGGCCGTCTTCCCGGCGATCTTCATCACCGTGATCTACACCGCCGTCATCGTCGGCGCGGCGATCGTGATGATCGAGGTCGGCGCCGGCAAAGCGGACGGGTTGGGGCCCGTCCTGCGCAAGGTGTTCGGCGCCTTGATCCGCAACCCGATGCTGATCGCGCCGGTACTGGGTCTGATCTGGGCCTCCTTCGGCCTGCCGCTGCCCGCCCCCGCGGAAACGTTCTGCTCGATCCTGGGTGCGGCGGCCGGCCCCTGTGCCCTTTTCGCCATCGGCCTGTTTCTGGTCGGCAAACCCCTGCGGGAGGGATTGGGCGAGGTCACCGTCATGACCGTGGTCAAACTGCTGGTCCAGCCGGCCGTCACCGCCGTCTTCATGCTGTGGCTGTTCCCGGTCGACCCGCTTTGGGCCAAGGTCGCCATCCTGATGGCCACCCTGCCGACCGGCGCCGGCAGTTTCGTCCTGTCGCTGTCCTACGGGCTTTACGTTCAGCGCACATCGTCGGTCATCCTGATCAGCACCATCGCCTCGGTCGCCACGATCTCGGTCTTCTACGCCATTTTCCCGCCGACGGTTTGACCGCGTCCGACCTACACGGGCCCTCCCCCCGGCCCTCCACCGGCCCGGACACCCCATCCCTGCGTTAAAACACCCCCATTCGAGGGTTATGACGGCGTCGCCGCCCGGCCTATACACCGGTCAACGATCAACGCCGCTCAGCAATGCGCGCCGCCGCGATCAAATTCTTAAAATTCGACATTCTATGAGGCACTAAAATGAAAGCTTCGAATTTTCGCGTATCCAGTCGCATTTACGCTTTGGCGGGCATGCTCCTCATCATCCTGGGCATCGTCGCCGGCACAGGTATTTGGAAAATGGATAAGATCGGCACGGAAATCACCGAGATCGCCCACCGCGATATCCCGCTGACCGAAATCGTCTCCAAGATCAACGCACATCAGTTGGAACAGGCAATTCTGCTGGCGAAAGGCGCCGGACATCTGCATGCCGCGGACCTCGAAGATTTGACGAAGCATTTCGTGAAACTCGGTCACACGGTGGACGAGGAACTGCGGGAAGCACTGCAAATGGCCGATGAAGCCATTGCGCATGCCGCCACGCCGGAGGCCAAGCAGGAATTCGAAAGCCTTTCCGTCCAACTGGACCGCATCGCCCAGGAGCATCTGGCTTATGAAAAGCATGGGGAAAAGGTTCTCACATTGTTGATGGCGGGCGATACGGCGGCAGCGGCAGCCATCGCCGAGGAAACCGAAATGGAACAGGCGAAACTCGCCAAGGAACTGGCCCAGGTGCAGAACCAGTTGGACCGGTTCACCGCAGCCGCCGCGTTGAAGGCGGAAAAGGACGAAAAACTCGGCATTCAGTTGCTGATCGGCACCGCCGTCATCGGCATGTTCTTCGGCCTGCTCGGCGCTTTCCTCATCGGACGCTCGATCGCCAAGCCGGTCACTCAGATCACCGAAGTCATGGGCCGCTTGGCCGAGGACGATACCGAGGTCGAAATCAACTACACAGACAATCGTGACGAAATCGGCGGTATGGCGCGTGCCGTGCAGGTCTTCCGGGACAACGCCGTAGAAGTGAAGCGCCTGAAGGCCGCGCAGGAAGAAGCCGACATCAAGGCCGCCGAAGACCGCGCGAAAATGCTGTCCGAAGTCGCCTACCAGATCGAGAGCAATATCGGTTCCATCGCCCAGCGCATGGCGGCCGGCGCGACGCAGGTCAAGGTATCCGCACAGCAGTTGACCACGAACGCCGATCAGGCGACCAGCAAGTCCAGCACCGTGGCCAGCGCGTCCGAAGAAGCCTCGACCAACGTTCAGACGGTCGCCGCGGCGGCCGAGGAGCTTGCCGCCTCCGTCTCCGAGATCGGTCGCCAGGTCGTCCATTCCACACAGATCGCGGAACGCGCCGTTCGGGAAATCGAGACCACCAATTCCAAGGTCCAGGGCCTGGCTCGCGCCGCCGACCAGATCGGCGCGGTCGTTGCGCTGATCAGCGATATCGCGGAACAGACCAACCTGCTCGCGCTGAACGCCACGATCGAGGCGGCCCGCGCCGGCGAAGCAGGCAAGGGCTTCGCGGTCGTCGCATCGGAGGTCAAGAGCCTCGCGACCCAGACGGCGAACGCGACCGGGGAGATTTCGACCCAGGTCAATGAAATCCAGACGGCGACGAACGACGCTATCCAGGCGATCCTCGAAATCGGCAAGGTCGTTGACGAGATCAACAACACGACCAACGGCATTGCCGCCGCCGTCGAAGAACAGGGCATCGCGACGCAGGAAATTGCCCGCAACGTGGAAGAAGCCGCGACGGGCACACAGGAAGTTTCGTCGAACATCGTGGGTGTCGCGCAATCGGTAACAGATACCGGCACGCAAGCCCGCGAACTGTTCACCGCCTCGGAATCGATGGACCAGGACTCAGCAGACTTGCGCCAGCAGGTCATCGAACTGGCAAATCAGATCCGCGCCGCGTGAACCATGCCGAAGCGGCCCACCCTTTCCGGGTGGGCCATCTTCCTTCAAATCGCGAACGGATGAGCAACAGCACGGCAGATATATCCATTTTTATCGTGGTGTTTTGATTTTACCATGAACTGAATTCCTGCCCGCGGAAGGAACAGAACCGCCCCCTACCGCTGAACGGACAAATCATCATTTACGTCTTCCATGCTACCATTACCGTCAGAACCGAGGGCAACATCCAGCCCACAGACGCTCGGTCATTTGAAGATATATCTGTTTTTAAATAATATTTTCCGGATATCATTGACTTCCGTTTTTGACACTTTTTATATTCGTAAACTAGCGGTGCGGCGAAACCACAATTTGGGTTGTGTGAACTCCCAGCCCAGGAATCGAGCGCCTCCGAGGAAAGGGGATCGCCTCAGAATAACTGCACTTTGACGCGTCTTTTGTGGATGACGCGTTGCTGGGGAGAAAAACATGATCGGCAAAACCGATCACTCGAGGGAACGTTCTATTCGGAACAATGCGGTCAGATGCCATTACCGGCACTCAAGGATTTCCGACCGCAATAACGAAATCCGAACCAGTTTGAGACTCCTCCCCCTGCTTGAGGAGGACAAAATACCGACAGATGCCTGACCAAGACCGGCTCCTCCCCCAGTGAGGTTAGCGGTGTTAGCAGGAAAGGGTCGATCTGAGTCGCGAACACGACGGATGTATGCCGCACTTGATCGGTCGCATCGAAACTGTGCGCCCATCGGCAACCATGCCCTGAAACAAACAGAAAGTTGGCCGGCCTCGCGCCAGGCGCCTGAAGTCGCACCCGGTGCGCAGTCCGAGAAGGAAGTTGTTATGTTCAAATCGTTATTCGGGCCTGGATCGAGTACATCCGAAGCCCAATTGAAACTGGAAGCCTTGGGCCGGTCGCAGGCCATTATCGAGTTCGAACCGGATGGCACAATCCTCACCGCGAACGGCCTGTTCCTCGGTGCCATGGGCTACGCACTGGAGGAGATTCGCCGGAAACATCATTCGATGTTTGTCGCGCCGGATGAGCGCGAAAGTGCCGATTATCGCAAATTCTGGAAGGATCTGGCTGCCGGCCGATTTCATAGCGGCGAATTCAAGCGATTGGGTAAAGACGGTAAGGAGATCTGGATCTACGCAACCTACAACCCGATTCTGAACCACACGGGAAAGGTGGTCAAAGTCGTCAAGTTCGCCTCCGACATCACTGATCAGAAACGACGGAGCGCCGATCTCCGCGGTCAAATTGAGGCGATCGGCCGATCGCAGGCCGTCATCGAGTTCAACCTGGACGGCACGATCATCAAGGCAAACGACAATTTCCTGAACGCAATGGGCTACCGCCTGGACGAGGTTCAGGGCAAACATCATTCCATCTTCGTCGACCCGTCGGAACGGGCGAGCCCCGATTACCAATCCTTTTGGCAGTCCCTGGCCCATGGGGAATTCAAAGCGGGTGAGTTCAAACGGTTTGACAAGAACGGCAGGGAAATCTGGATCCAAGCGTCCTACAACCCGATTTTCGACATGAACGGCCGCCCTTACAAAGTCGTCAAATTCGCCACGGACGTGACCGAACAAAAACTGCGCAACGCTGACTTCAGCGGCCAGATCGAGGCGATCGGCAAATCCCAGGCCGTGATCGAATTCAACCTGGACGGCACGATCATCAAGGCAAACGACAACTTCCTGAACGCCGTCGGCTACCGTTTGGACGAGATCAAAGGCAAGCACCATTCGACCTTCATGCCGGCCGACGAAGCGAATGGCGAGGCCTATCGCCAATTCTGGGCGCGCTTGAACCAAGGCCAGTTCGAGTCCGGCGAATATCGCCGCCTCGGCAAGGGGGGTAAGGAAATCTGGATCCAGGCGTCCTACAATCCTATCCGCGATATGAGCGGCAAGCCCTACAAGGTCGTAAAATATGCGTCCGACATAACCGATGCCGTTCTGGCCAGGAAACAGGCGGAATACATCAAAACCATGCTTGAGGATACCGCCGCCGGCGCTGAGCAGTTGAGCGCTTCGGTCAAGGAGATTGCCGCCAGTATGGAGAAGTCACGTAGCGTTTCGAGTGAAGCCGTAACCAAGGTCGCCGAGGCCGACAAAGCCACGCAACGCCTGGACGGCGCGGCGAAGTCCATGGGCAGCATCATCGAGGCAATTACCGGCATCACCGGCCAGATCAACCTTCTTTCCTTGAACGCGACGATCGAAGCCGCGCGTGCCGGTGAAGCCGGAAAAGGGTTCGCGGTTGTCGCCAGCGAGGTGAAAAGCCTCGCCGATCAGGCAAGGAAAGCCACGGAGGATGTGGAAGCGGAAATCTCGAACATGATGGGGGTGGCAACCGATGTCGTCGGGGCCTTGGACGCGATCCGCAATCAGATCGACAGCGTCCAGAACTATGTCGGTTCGACTGCATCGGCGATTGAAGAACAGACCGCGGTGGCCAGCGAGATGTCCGCCAACATGCAAAAAGCCGCGAGGGAAGCGGCCAGAGCACAGCGCGTCTGACTGCACCCGGGGTCCGCCGACTGTTTAGGGCTGACCCCGCCGGGCGGCGCCCGGCGGGGTTCTCATTTCGTCAGATGCTTCTCACATCCGCGAGGAAACCGGCGACAGAGGTCGTCACCGCTTCGGTCTGATTGCCGATCAGATCCGATGCACTGCGAACCTCGATGGCCGCCTTTTTGGTCGACTTCGCGCTTTCACTGACACCCTGGATGTTGCGGTTGACGTCCTCGACCGCTTGCGCCGCTTCCTCGACATTCCGGGAGATTTCGTTCGTCGCTGCCGTCTGTTCCTCGATCGCCGCCGCGACCGCCGCGGAAATTTCGTTCACCTGGTTCACGGTGTTCGAGAATTCAGTGATGCTCGAGACCGTTGTTCCGGTCGCCGCCTGTACCGCCGAGATCTGCCGCTCGATCTGCTCGGTTGCTTTCGCGGTTTCCGCCGACAGGGATTTCACTTCATTCGCAACGACAGCAAAGCCCTTGCCGGCATCGCCCGCACGCGCGGCCTCGATCGTGGCGTTCAGGGCCAGAAGGTTCGTCTGTTCCGCGATATCCTTGATCAGGTCGATCACTTCGCTGATCTGGGAGACCGCCGTTTCCAGATCGGTCACGGTTTTCACGGAAACCTGTGCCTGATCCACCGCCGACCGCGTGATGTGGTTGGCATTCTGGATCTGGCTGCCGATTTCGACGATCGACGCGGAAAGCTCTTCCGTGGCGGCCGCCACCGTTTGCACGTTCATCGCGCTTTCCGCGGAAGAACTGGCAACGGCGGAGGATTGCGATTCGACATTGTCGGAGGCCTTGTCCATGTGGCCGGCCGTCTGACCCATCTGCGTAACGGCGGAGCCGACCTGAGACAGGATTTCCTGGATCTTGGCATCGAAATCGGAAGTTCGCTGCATCAACTTCTCGGCCCGCTTCACCTGTTGTGCCTGGGCATCCCGCTGTTCCTCGGCCAGCGTGTCCGCGGCGATCAGTGAGTCGCGGAAGCTAAGCACCGACTGCGCCATTTGGCCGATTTCGTTGCGGTAATCCGTTGCCGGCACCTCGACATCCCGCCGGCCGCCCGCCAGTTCGCCCATGGTGTCCGTCATGGCCTGAATCGGCCCCGAAATGGCGCGCGCCACAAGCACTCCGACCAACGCGGCCACAAGGGTGACGACAACGATGACGACGGGAATGATGACCTGTGTCTGCGCCGTGATGGCGGCTGCACTGTCAACCGCCGCCGCACGATCCGCTTCAATGCGTTCCGCGACTTTCTCCATGACCGGTTCGATCTCGGCGAAGGTATCGGACAGTTGCTGGGTCTTTTCACCTAATGCCAGAACCAGTTCCGCCAATTCCTTGAACGAAGTCACGTAGGTATCCAGCAGGGCGTCTATTTCGGTGCGGGCCGATCCGGTCACACCGGCGGCATCCAACAGGGCAACCAGTTCGGTACGCCGGTCGTCGATGCGGCCGATATATTTCGGGTCGATCCGCAGCAGGAAGTCCTTTTCGTGCCGGCGCATCATCAACATCTTCACCAGCATCCCGTCGTCCTGCATGGTAAGCAGACGCTCTTCGACATTGTGCACGGCGGATCTGAGCTTGCCTCTCAGCCCGACCTTTTCTGTCAAACCGATTGCAACGACGTCTTCCGCGACCTGTCGGAACGTATCGTGATAGGTCGAAATGCCGGAGCCGATCGCGGTCAGGTCGGATGCACTTTCCGCCGGCACACCCAGTTCCTCCAACTGCGCCAGGCTGCTACGAATTTCGGCGACGACCTTGTTCAATTGTTCGATATACTTTTCGTCACGTCGCAGCAGAAAATCCTTTTCCCGCCGACGGGCATTAAGGAAAAGATACTGTACTGTCTGCACGACGGAACTGCGCGCTTTGGCCGTTTCGGCAGCCTGACGCTGGGCGTTTACCGAACCCTCACCCCAGAAATATACGCCGCCGATGATCGCGAAGCCGACGACCGCCAGACCGACGATCGATAGAACCTGCTTCAGGATTGTGAAGTTCTTCATTAGGAACTGTCTCCGAACGTTGAAACGGCTTCGCCGCCATCGCCCCGCAAACGGGGACGAATGCGCGAAACCGGAGCCGCGGAACAAACCGCAGCCGCCACGAAATTTATGAATTTCGGCGCATATGAGGGTAATTGAGTATATAAATGGTTAACGCGACCGATTTATTAACCGACAGCGAATACCGGGTCAGTTTTCGAGGAGTTCCTTGATCGTTCGGACACCCGCCGCGGAAATAGCATGTCGGGCATGGCTTTCATCGATCGTGACGGTGAAGGCGCCGCCGCTTCCCGCGCCCGCCAGCGTATTCTTCACCGCACCTTCATAATGTTTTCCCTTAACGTTTCGGAAACAGCAGCGATCATAGCGGTTGAACAATTGATGATAGGCGCGGCCTTCGCCTGCCCCTGCGAGGACGAAAAGGTCCAGGAAGGATACCGGGCCGTTCTCGGCGAGTTCCCGGGCGATGCCGAACAACCTGTCCTGCCCCTCGCGCAGATAGGGCGGCAGAATGCCGGCGGCGGCGACCGTCCGCCGCAAGCGTTCGTCGACCGCCGCGGCCATTGTCACCGTCGCCGCCCCGGCGGAGAACCCCAAGGCGTCGACCTGATCGAAGCCAAGGACTTGCAGCAGATCCAACCCGGCCAGAACGGGTTCCACATGGATCGCGACGGGATCATCGACCAGCGAAAGCTCCTGTTGCAGGTTGGCGATGCAGCCATCGCCGTCGGGCACCTTTGTTCCATCCGCCCGTTTGTCGCAATCGATCTCCCGCGTATTCTCGCCATAGCCCAGTTGGTCGAAGGCAAGAATGGTCCAACCGTCCTCCAGAAACGGCTCAAGCCAGTCGCGCGCCGCCGTAAAGGTGGACGCCATACCGTTATGATAGATAAGCGCGCGCCCCGCCCCGGGACCTTCCGCGTCCTGCTTCGGTTTCAGCAGATAACCATAGGAAATCACGTCCGGCCGCGGATTGATGTAGAACTGGTTGACCGATCTTAACCCGTTCCAGTCCAGGATTTCCGCTCCGTGGGACCATCCGGACCTGGGGTCGTAGAACCGGGCCTTGCGCCGTTCCGCCGGCACGGTTCCGTAAATCCACCCCAAAAGGGAAACCCGGGCGGAGGCGACATCGGCGGCGGTCTGAATCGACAGAAGCGCGGCTGGGTCGGTTTTGGTCAGCGCCGGGTCGATTTCCTCGAACATATAGGGGCTGGATGCTTTCATCCGCTTGTACAGGGTGTTCACCGGGTCCAGCACCTGGGCGGCAATCGCCAAACCACCAGCAAGAACCAGGATGACCGCCAATACGATACCGACCCGCTTCATCCAGCTTGCACGCATATCTTCAATATCCCGTTCCTGGTCCGATCCCCATGCGAGAAAACATTCCGCGGGCCGCTTTGGCAAGCTGGCGGCCAAATGGTAATTTTTCCCTATTATTAAATAGAATCCGGTTGATTATTCCCTTAACGGCATCCTGAACACCGACAAAGGTAAGAATTTTCCCAACCTCGGGACATATCCTGCACACAGATATTTCTGTGTATCGGGAGAATTTTCGTGCGCCTTCCCTCGACCGACCTCTCGGCCGCTCACGACAGCCTTACGCTCGACAGCGATTATTCCCTGGACGACCGATATGCGCGGCAGTTAGGCCGGGTATTCCTGACCGGGACGCAGGCGCTCGTACGCCTGCCGATGCTTCAGGCACTGGCCGACAAGGCGCGGGGGCTGAATACCGCCGGGTTCATTTCCGGCTATCGGGGCTCGCCGCTCGGCATGTATGACCAAGCTCTATGGCAGGCGGAAAAGCATTTGAAACCGCTCAACATCCGGTTTCAGCCGGCGGTCAACGAGGATCTCGCCGCAACAGCGGTGCTCGGCAGCCAGCAGGTGGAAACCGAGGGGTCGGCCACCGTCGACGGCGTCTTCGGTCTTTGGTACGGCAAGGGGCCGGGCGTCGACCGCTCGGGCGACGCGCTGAAACACGGCAATGCCTTCGGCTCCTCTCCCCATGGCGGCGTGCTGGTTGTCTGCGGGGATGATCACGGCGTCGTCTCCTCCTCCATGCCGCATCAAAGCGATCAAGCCTTGATGGCCTGGTCGATGCCGGTGCTGAACCCCGCCAGCGTCGAGGAATATCTCGGCTTCGGCCTTTTCGGTTGGGCCCTGAGCCGGTTCAGCGGCGCCTGGATCGGCTTCAAGGCGATTTCCGAAACGGTCGAAAGCGGTGCCTCGGTCACGCTGCCGGATAGCTTCCCAGATTTCGTGACGCCGGATGATTTCACGCCGCCGCCCGGCGGGCTGCACTACCGGAACGGCGATTTGCCGAGCCTCGCAATCGAAGAAAGGCTGCGATTCAAGCTCGAAGCGGTCACCGCCTTCGCCCGCGCGAACCGGCAGGTTTTCGCCATCGACCGCGCCATCATCGACAACCCCGGCGCGACGCTCGGCATTGTAACCGCGGGGAAAGCGCATCTCGATTTGATGGAGGCGCTGCGCCTGCTGGGCCTCGACGACCACGCCTTGCGGCGGGCCGGAATCCGGATTCGGAAACTCGGGCTGACCTTCCCGATCGAACCGGTGGCGATGGAGGAATTCTGCACCGGTCTTTCCGACCTGCTGGTGGTGGAGGAAAAGGGCCCCGTCGTCGAAGGCCAGATCAAGGACCGGTTCTACAACGCGCCGGCCGACCGACGCCCGCGCCTCTGGGGCAAGTCCCGGCCCGATGGTGCGGCTTTCCTGCCCGGCTGCGGGGAAATGCGTCCGGCGCGGCTCGCCCGGTCACTCGCCGAATTCCTGGATGCCAATGCCCCTTCCCTGCAGGCGGGCGCGCGCCTGGTTCGCGCCGGTCTCGCCCCGAAAGGACCTGAAGCCGCCTCGCTGGCCGGCATCAGCGGCTCCGCCAAGCGCATGCCCTATTTTTGTTCCGGCTGTCCGCACAACACCTCAACCAAGGTGCCGGAAGGGTCCAAGGCCTTCGCCGGGATCGGCTGCCATTTCATGGCCAGCTGGATGGACCGCAAGACCAGCGGCCTGACCCAGATGGGCGGCGAAGGCGTGAACTGGATCGGCCTCGCCCCTTTCACCAGGACGAAGCATGTCTTCCAGAATTTGGGCGACGGCACCTACTATCATTCCGGTCTGATGGCGATCCGCCAGGCTGTCGCCGCCAAGGCCAATATCACCTACAAGATCCTTTATAACGACGCGGTGGCCATGACCGGCGGCCAGCCGGTGGACGGGACATTGACCGTGACGCAGATCATCGACCAATTGCGCGCCGAAGGTGTGACACGGATCGAGCTGGTGACCGACGATCCTTCGCGGTATGCCGGTTTCCGGGAAGTTCCCGTGCATGACCGTGCCGAACTCGACGCTGTTCAGCGCGATCTGCGTGAGGTCGAAGGCGTTTCCGCGCTGATCTACGACCAGACCTGCGCGACGGGAAAACGGCGCCGCCGGAAAAAGGGGGAGTTTCCCGACCCGCCGAAACGCGTCGTCATCAACGATCTGGTCTGCGAAGGCTGCGGCGATTGCGGCGTGAAGTCGAACTGCCTGTCCGTCGCGCCGCTGGAAACCGAATTCGGGACCAAGCGAGAAATCGACCAGTCCAGCTGCAACAAGGATTTTTCCTGCCTCAACGGATTCTGTCCCAGTTTCGTGACGGTCGAGGGCGGACAATTGAAACGCCGCTCCGGCGCGGATCTGTCGGAGGCGGAATTCACCGGCCGGCTCGCCGCGCTGCCGCATCCCCGCTACCGGCAAACGGATGGGAAACCGGCGGAAATCCTGGTCGCCGGCGTCGGCGGCACCGGCGTCGTCACCGTCGGCGCGCTGATCACCATGGCGGCCCATCTCGAAGGACGCGCGGCCAGCGTGCTCGATTTCATGGGGTTCGCGCAGAAGGGCGGCGCGGTGTTGAGTCATGTCCGCCTCGGCGCAAAAGGCGAAAAATTGAACCAGGTGCGGATCGAACCGGAACAGGCCGATCTGCTGCTCGCCTGCGATCTCGTCGTCGCCACCGCGCCGGAGGCTGTCGCGACCCTCAAACCGGGTCGCTCGCGCGTCATCGCCAATAGCCAGACGATCCATACCGCCGCCTTCCTGAAGGACCCGAAAGCGATACAGAAACCGGACGTGATGCTGGATATCCTGTATCACGTTTTGGGCCATGACGGCGTCGACAGCCTGAACGCGACCAAGGCCGCCCTGACCCTCATGGGCGATTCCATCGGCGCTAATATTCTGATGCTGGGCTATGCCTGGCAGCAGGGCGAAATTCCCGTTTCCCTTGACGCCCTGATCCGCGCCATCGAGCTGAACGGCGTCGCCGTTAGCGCCAACAAGCGCGTTTTCGGCTGGGGCCGGCTGCTCGCCGCCGAACCGGAAGCCGTTGCGGAATTGCTCACCGAAACGGATGGGCCCGACCGCTTCAAACCCGCCGAAAACCTGGATGAGATCATCGCCCGACGGGTCGACTTCCTGACCCGGTATCAGGACGCCGCTTATGCAAAACGCTACGCCGACCGCATCGCCGCCCTGCGCGCCGGGGAGAAAGCCTTGAACGGACGAGAAGAATTGACCGAAGCCGCCGCCCGGTCGCTGTTCAAGCTGATGGCCTATAAGGATGAATACGAGGTCGCGCGACTGTTCACGGAAAGCGATTTCGAGACCCGGATCTCCCGGCAGTTCGAGGGCGATTACAAGATCGCCTATCACCTCGCGCCCCCGGTTCTGTCACTCCCCGGCGCCGACGGCGCGGAACCCAGGAAGCACCGTTTCGGCCCCTGGGCTCGCCCGGTCATGAAGGTCCTGGCGCGGTTCAAGGGCCTGCGCGGCAGTTGGGCCGATCCCTTCGGCTATTCATCGGAACGCCGGACCGAACGGGCCTTGATCCGGCGGTTCGAGAATACAATCGATGAAATCACTCGGAGCCTGACCGAAGCGAACCGGGAAACCGCCCTGGCGCTGCTGTCCCTGCCGATGGAAATCCGCGGTTTCGGACCGGTGAAGCACCGCGCGCTCGAAGCCGTTCTGCCGCAATGGGACAAGCTGGAAGAAGCCTATCGCACCCCGCCGGAAACCGCCTATCGCTACGCCGCAGAATAGTCAGAGCGGCAGGGCGGTGGCGTATTTCACGCGCCGCAGCGAGAAGCGCGAATTCACCGAGGCGACCTGCTTCAGCTTCAGCAATCGGCCGGAAAGGAAGCGTTCGTAGTCTTCCATATCCGCCGCGACGATGCGCAGATGATAGTCGCGGTCGCCGGTGACCGCGTGGCATTCCAGCACTTCCGGCCAAAGCGCCACCGCGCGTTCAAAGGCGGCGACCGTGTCGTCATGATGATCGTTGAGCGAGACCGAGGCCAGGACCGTCAGGCTGAGACCCGCGCGTTTCGGATCGACCAGCGCCACCTGGCCCACGATCACCCCGTCGTCGCGCAATTTCTTGACCCGCCGCCAACACGGGCTTTGCGACATGCCGACCCGTTCGGCCAGTTGCGCGATGGGGATATCCGCCTCCTTCTGCAGGATGGCGAGGATCTTCCGGTCCATGTCGTCGAGCGTGCTCATGCCCATGAGATTAGACCGCACCGCCGCCCGCAACCAGCCCGCTTGCAGCACCTTGCCGCCGATGCAACTCTTGCCGCCAACCAAAGACACATCAGGAGGCGACCCCATGTCCAAGCCCGTCATCATGCCCTTCAAGGGCGTTTCCCCCACCATCGGAAAGGACGTCTTCGTCGCCCCGACGGCCGCCCTGATCGGCGATGTGCGACTGCATGATCGCAGCAGCGTCTGGTTCTCCTGCGTGCTGCGCGGCGACGACCACTATATCGAGATCGGCGAGGATACGAATATCCAGGACGGCACGGTCATCCACGTGTTCGAAGGCAAGTTTCCGACCATCGTCGGCAAGCGCGTCACCGTCGGCCACGGCGTCATGCTGCACGGCTGCGTACTGGAAGACGATTGCATGGTGGGGATCGGCTCCAAGGTGCTGGATGGCGCGCATGTGGAATCCGGCGCGGTCGTCGCCGCCGGCGCGGTCATCTCCCCAGGCAAAAGGGTGAAATCCGGCGAGCTTTGGGCCGGGGTTCCCGCCAAGCCGGTGCGCGAGGTCCGCGACGCGGAGCGCGGCTTCATCAAGGAGAATTGGCGGCATTATCACCACGAGCTCGCCAAGGTCTATCTATCTGAAAATTAGGCCGTAAACCGCCGTCGTATCTGATGTTTGGGCCATCGGCGCACGGTTTCGCCAAATTATATATTGAACATCGTTCATTTTATTTCTATTTATTGAACATCGTTCATTTAATTGGGGACGCGGCATGTATGACAATCTTGGTTTGCTGCTGTTGGCGGTTGGGCTTTCCATTGTGGCTTCGCCGATCATCGCGATCAGCGCGCATGCGCGTATCGGAAAACTGCGAGGGGAGATCGCGGATCTGCGTCGCGACCTGCAAACGCTGGCGCGACGGCAAATGGAAACTGCCCCCCAGGCGGCCCCATCGCCAGAGGCGCAGCCGGAACCCGCCCCACCGCCGGAACCGGAGCCGAAACCTGAACCCGAACCCAAGCTTGAACCCAAACCTGAACCCAAGCCCGAACCCGGGCCGAAACTCGAACCGAAACTCGCGCCGATCGATGAACCGGCATCCCCCCCCGAGGCGACCGCCGAAATCAGCGAACGCGCCCCGGAAGACGAACCCGAAGAAACCGCCGGACAATCGGAGAACCGGGCGGCGGAAACCGCAAAGGCCGCGCACGCAGCTGCTGCCCGGGCCGACACGGTGCATGGAAACCGCCGCAACGACGCCGCCGCGAATGAGTCGAGAGAAACAGAAGGCGAGCACACCTTCGCGACCAAATGGCTTGTCTGGCTGGGCGGTCTGACCATCGCGCTGGGCGGGGTTTTCCTGGTCAAATACAGCATCGATCACGGCCTGCTGACACCGGCCATGCGCATCGCCGCCGGCCTGGCCCTCAGTATTGCGCTGGTAATCGGCGGCGAGTGGGTCCGGCAAAAAACCGCCCAGCCCGGGAAGAGCGCCACAAAGCGGGATTTCGTTCCGGCCTCCCTGACCGGCGCCGGGGTGGCGATCGGTTTCGGCAGCATCTATGCCGGCTATGCCCTTTACGGCCTGTTGTCGCCGCTCTTCGCCTTTGCCGCGATGGCCGGGATCTGCACGCTCGCCCTTGGTCTGTCACTGCTGCATGGGCACTTCGTCGCCGTCCTCGGCGTGCTCGGCGGCCTTGCCATACCCGCCCTGGTGCAAACGGACAGCCCGTCTGCCTGGGCTCTGTTCGCCTACCTGACCTGTATCGCCGGCGCCGCCTTCGCCATCATCCGGTATAAGGACTGGTGGTGGCTGGCGACCGTCACGCTTCTGGGAACCGCAGGATGGCAATTCCTGTGGATCACCGCCGGCGCGGCGGATCAATCGCTGCTGCCGCTTTACCTGCATATGCCGGCGGTCTTCGCCGCGGCCTTGCTGGTCAGATCCGGCGACAGTTTTGGCGGCCCCGTCCGTGACCTCGCGCATCCTCTGGACATCGGCGCCCTTTCGCCGAACCAACGCATGGTAACGATCGCCGCCGCGGTTCTGGCCGGTATGGGGCTGTTCATGCTGATGCGAACGTCGCACGGGACTGATGCGGTTCTGTATGCCGGGATCGTCATCGCCATCCTTGGCGGCGTTGCCTTCCGCGCCCGAGTCCTGGACAGTCTTGTCCCGATCAGCGCCGGCCTCGCGCTGACCGGCCTGTTCACCTGGATCGTGCCGAACCAATCCGGTTATCTGGGATTGAGTCTGTTCGACAACAGCAATCTGGCCGAACTCGCGCAGGTCCCCTTCTCCCCCGAGTTCCGCGCCTTCGGCCTGTCCGCCGCGATTGCCGCTGTATGGTTCGCCGGGCTCGGATTCGCCGGCCTGTTCAGGCAAGGCCGCCGGGATCTGTGGGCCGCCGTATCAACCACCGTCCCCCTGGCCGCCTTCATGCTCGCCTATGCAAAACTGTCGTCCTTGCTGCCGGACACACTGTGGGCCGGCCTGGCCATGGCCATCTCTTGTGCCGCGATCGGCGT
Source organism: Hwanghaeella sp. (assembly GCF_965227365.1). GTDB lineage: Bacteria > Pseudomonadota > Alphaproteobacteria > UBA8366 > Aestuariispiraceae > Hwanghaeella. The sequence goes on along the minus strand of NZ_OZ245754.1, from coordinate 86,029 downwards.
GATCGCCCGAATAGCCCATCGTCGGACGGAAGCCTTCATGGAAAGCGCCATCGGCCTCTACGCCTTGGCGGCCTTGTCCGCGATCGGTCTCTCCCTGACCATTCTATTGGACGGGTCCTGGCTGACCATCGCACTGTCCTTGATGATCCTGGCCGCTGCCTGGGTGAACGACAGGTTCGAGATCGCCTATCTGCGCCCCGCTTCGGCAATCGTCACGGCGGTGATCCTGGCGCGGCTGGTGATGCTGAACCAGTTCCCCTTTACGCTGGCCGAAGCCCAAGGCGGCGCGGTCTGGATACTGTACAGCTACGGCCTGCCCGCGCTGGCCCTAGCCCTGGCCGGCAGACTGTTCCGCAAACAGAAGGACGACTTCCTGGTCGGCCTGCTTGAATCCGGCGCCATCGCGCTTGCCACCGCAACGGTCAACCTGGAGATACGGGAGTTCTTCGGTACGGTTACGACCTGGCCGAACCGACTGACTCTGACCGAAGTCAGCCTGCATAGCCTGAGTTGGTTGATGTCCGGCATTGCGCTGTACCACCGCAACGCCGTCCGCCCCCGCCCCGTCCATTATGTGGCGTCCCGCCTGCTGCTGACCCTGGGCGCATTCACCGTGGCGGCGCTGCAGGTGCTGTGGCTCAATCCCTTCAATGGCGAACCTGTCGGAGAGACGTTCTTCTTCAATACTCTGTTGATCGCTTATCTGGCCCCGGCGCTTTGCGCGGGTGTCATGGCCTGGCTCGCCCATCGCAACGGGGAAAGGAAACTTGCACGCTTGGTTTCGGCCGCGACCGCCGGCCTGACCTTCTTGTGGATCAACCTGGAAATCCGCCATCTGTTCCACGGCACGCGGCTGGATATCGGCCCGACAACGGATGCGGAACTCTACACCTATTCCATCGTCTGGCTGCTCTGCGCGGCCCCCTTGCTGGTCCTCGGACTTCTGCGAGACAAGCGGACACTGCGCCGCGTCGGTCTGGGCCTCGTCCTGTTGACGGTCGCAAAAGTGTTCATCGTCGACATGGCGGACCTGGACGGCCTTTACCGGGTGGTCTCCTTCCTGGGCCTGGGATTCAGCCTGGTTGGAATCGGTTACCTCTACCAAAGGTTCTTCAAATGAGGCCTGCTCCCTGGACAGCGTCAAACCGACCCAATTCGCGGAAAGGTCTAGCACTATGACAAAACCATGACATTTTCCTTCGAAATGCGCACTTTGTGCGCTACCCTCTCCGATGAGGGGCGAAAAATGGAGGTATGCAATGGAGCTTGCGCTATTGGTGCTGCTGATAGATCCGACGCCGTCGGCCTCATTCCAACCCATCAATCAGATCTACCGGTATGTACCGGCCTATGAATGCCGGGCAGCGGAAAAGATCTACGCCGCCTATCCGGACCGCATCGCTGTTTGCCTCGACGGCATCGAAGAGGAATTGTCTATCGATGAGATCGTCGCGATGGCAAACGAGCAAAAATCGATCCCGTTGACGGAGAAGACCGTCCGGTAGCGCCCCCGCAAGTTCGACGGCAATGGACCGTGAGACCGTCACCCGGCCACCAGGCCGGGCGGTGGGCCCTACTTCCAGGTACGCGGATCGACCAGGGCCGGCGGAATATCGACGAGGGCGGCATCGATATCGTCGAAGAGTTCCGTGAGGCGCCCGGTATCGTCCGGCACTTTCTTCAGCGCCTCGATCTGCGCCACCGAGCGAAACCCGATGACGAGATGGCTGTTCGGGATGCGGTGCGCGATATAGGCAACGGCCAAGGCCGCCGGCGAAAGCCGCGCCTTACGCGCCTTTTCCCGAAACACGGACACGAACGGCCCCAATCCGCGAATATGGGTGGGCAATTCTTCCGGCTTCATCAAAAGCGCCCCTTGTAGATAGAGGCTGCGCAGTTGAAGGATCGCGCCGTGTCGATCCGCGACGAATGGCAGGCTCGACCCCATCACCCGGCGGTCGAGAATATTCGCCGGGGCCTGAATCAGGGCCATGTCTTCACGGATTTTGAACGCGTCAATGGCTTCTTCCGGCCCGTAACAGGAAATGCCGTACCCGCCGATCAGTCCATCCGCTTTGGCACGATCGAGGCAATCACGGACGACTGTCCGTTTGAAATCATCCGCATGATGGCAAAGATAGATGTCGAGCCTTTCCAGCCCGAGATGCCCAAGGGTCGTCCGCAAGGCCGACGCGAAGGCGTCGGGCACCTCCGCGTCCGGCAATTCCTCAAGCATGGGAACCTTGCTCGTAATCAGCGGCAGTCTACCGCGAGACGAAATCCAGGCCCCGATCCTGGATTCGGCATCGCCATAGATCCGGGCGGTGTCGAAGCGGCGAATTCCCGCATCCCAGGCGGCATCCATTTGGCGGAAGCATTCCGTCACGCTCAACCGCCGCTTCGCCAAGCCATAGGCCAAGCCGAGCTGCACCGTCCCCAACCAAACGCGATCTAACTGCATAACGTGAAATTTCCTGCCCGACGTCGCGCCATTGATGCCTTGACTTCAACTCGGATCGCAACCATAAAAACCGGGTCGGCAGGGATTCTTGCCGACTGCGGTAGCATTGGAAACATCTCTTTTGAACCGCCCGAAGCCATCGGGTTCCGATATGAACCCGCTTATTGATTGGCAGGCAGATACACCCGCTTCCTTATCGGACCGCCCCGGCGCGGCCCCGCGCAAAGACAAACAGGACATGACACTCAACAATCAACACCCCTTTCCAGGGTCGGTCGACGCATGTTCAAAGCCGTCCTAGTCGGGTTGGGCCAAGTCGCTTGGCGGTTCGACGACGAACCGGGCAGAACGGTCATCGCGACGCATCTCGGCGCCTACCGGGCCGTCGCCGACAGCATCGAACTGGCGGGGGCCTTCGACCCGTCCGAGGCGGCGAGATCGGATTTCGCCGCACGTCATCCGGAAGTGCCGCTGTTCGACGATATCGGCGAAATGATGCGCGCCTGCGAACCGGAAGTCGTCAGCGTCTGTTCCCCGAACGACGCCCATCGCGATGCGGTGGAAACGATTTTCGCGATCCGGGCGCCGCGAATTCTCTGGTGCGAAAAGCCGCTGGCCACCAGCGTCGAAGATGCGGAAGCGATCGCGGAGCTTTGCGTCAGGAACAAGACGGAACTGTTGGTTTCCTACGTCCGCGAGTGGCATCCGCTGTGGCAGCGCTTCAAGGAACGCATGGATAGCGGTGAGATCGGTGAGATAACCTGCCTTCGGGTCGCCATGCCCAACCGGCTTTGGAGCATCGGCAGCCATGCCGTCAGTCTGCTTCGATGGCTTGGCGGGGAGATCACGTCCATGCGGGGCCTGCCCGTTCCCGCGTTGACGCAGCATGGGGAACCTGCGGTTTCCGGGCTGTTTCTGTATAGCAGCGGCGCATCGGGTATCCTTCAGGTCACCAGCCGACGGAACGACCTTGTCGTGGAGGCGGAGGCCATCGGGACCGAAGGCCGCCTGATCTGCCGCGAAGGCACCGGATCGATCTCAACCGAGATGTTCGCGGAAAGCGCCCGGTTCTCCGGTTACCGCGAGTTGAGCCTTCCGGCCGTCGAGACGATCGAAACACCATCGACGCATTCTCCCTTCATCGTCATCGCGCGGGAAATCGCGGATCGGCTGGAAGGGAAATCGCACGAGGAAGAGGACGGCGCCGCCGCCGCCCTGCAGGTCCAGGTCCTGTTGGAGCAACTGGCGGACACGGTTCGCGAACCTGCCGAGCCGGGTGGCGCGCCGGTCTGATTCCCCCAAGGATCCGAATATCGGCCCGAACACCGGCCCGAGCATCGGTCTGAACAAAGGTCTGAATAAGGATTACCGGCCCATGGCTGATTCCCTTGCACTATTCGGCGGCGCGCCCGCGCGGACGACCCCCTTCAACGTCGAACCCATGGTCGACGGCGCGGAAGAGGAAATGGTCCTGCGCGCGGTTCGGGAGAAGAACTTCTCCCGCTATATCGGGTCCGTCATGCCGAATATGGAAGACGTGCTTCGGATGCCGAGTGCGGAAGCCGCATCGCTCAGCGAATACTGGCACTTCCTGGGCGGGGAAAATGTCCGCCAGTTCTCCGCCGGTTTCGCCGCGAAGATGGGCGCCAAATACGCCATTCCGATCAACGCGGCGACGACCGGGATCAGCGTCGCCCTGGCCGCCGCACGGGTCGGGCCGGGGGATGAGGTGATCGTGCCCGCCATCTCCTATACCGCGACCGGCAGCGCGGTGCTGCTGTTCAATTCCATTCCGGTCTTCGTCGACGTCGAACCCGACACCTTCTGTATCGATCCGAAAAAGGTCGAAGAGGCGATCACGCCGCGAACCAAGGCAATCCTGCCCGTTCACCTGACCGGCAATGTCGCCAATATGGACGCCTTGAACGATATCGCCGATCGGCATGGCCTGGTGGTCATCGAAGATGCCGCGCAGGCGCCGGGCGCCAAATGGCGCGACCGCATGGTCGGCACGATCGGGAAAGCCGGTGTCTTCAGCCTGCAGCAATCCAAGAACATCATGACCGGCGAAGGCGGCATGATCGTCACCGACGACCCGGAACTGGCCCGGCGCGCGCGGCTGATCATCAATCACGGCGAGGTCGTCTTCGAACCCGATGACGATCCCTCGGACATGGAAAACATCATCGGCTGCAATTTCCGCATGCCGGAACTTTGCGCCGCGGTCGGACGGGCGCAGTTGGAAAAGCTGGATACGGTGAACGACTGGCGCAGCCGCAACGCGGATATCCTGCGCGAGGAACTGTCCGGCCTGCCGGGGATCGACCTGCCGCCGAGCCAGCGGCACGGCAACGGCCCGGCGGAGGATGTGCCACATCTTTTCGTCGCGCTGCATAACGCCGAGGCGATGGGTTGCAGCCGGGCGGTCTTCGTTGCCGCGCTGCGCGCCGAGGGCATTCCCGTCGGCACCGGTTATCTGCGGACCATGTATGCGAACCCAACCTTCCTGAATCGGGTGGCCTATGGCGCCAAGGGCTGTCCCTGGACCTGCAATGGGGGCGGCAGTCCGGATTGGCCGGTCTATGAAGCGGGCATGTGCCCTGTCGCCGAAAGCCTGCTGGAAGAGAAGTTCCTGTGGTTCTACCACATCGCCCATCCCTCGACCGAGCAGGACATGCGCGATATCGGCCGTGCGGTGAAGAAGGTGGTCGCCGAACGGGCCAATCTCGCCGGGCTGACCCAGGCGGATCTCGGCGCCCTGGCCAAGAAGTCGCAAGGGCGGATCGGCACATGACCGCGGGACAACCGGCCGAACGGATCAGCCTTGGCGTGGTGGTCGCGCGCGGCGCCTCGAAGCGCCTGCCGCGCAAGAACGTTCGCCCCCTGGCGGGGTTGCCGCTGGTCGCCTGGACCTGCCGGGCGGCGATGGCCAGCAAGATCGATCGGGTCATCCTGTCGACCGAGGACGCGGAGATCGCCGAGATCGGGCGGGCGGCGGGAATAGAGGTTCCTTTCACGCGGCCCGTCGCGCTGGCCGAGGACTACGCCCGCGACACGGACATCCTGCTGCATGCTGTCGACAGCGCCGAGGAAATCTACAACGAGCGCTACCGGACCGTGGTGCTGATCCAGGCGACGACGCCCTTTGTGCGCCCGGAACATTTCGACGCATGTCTGGATCGGCAGTTGAGCGGCGGTTTCAATTGCGTTTTCTTGGCCCGCAAGGTGGAAGACCATCCGCGTTGGATGTGGACGGCCGACGACGCCGGACAGGCGGAGCCGTTCATGACCGGCAGCCTGAGCGCCGACGAGCAGCACAGCCAGAACCTGCGGCCGGTCTATTATCCCAACGGAGCCGCCTGGGCGATCGACCTGAAGACCCTGCGCGCGCGTGAGGAAGTCTATTGCGCGCCCCTTGGGCTGGTGGAAGCGCCCGCTGAATTTTCCGTCGATATCGACGATGCGCGCGACCTGGCGGTCGCCGAAGCGGTCGCAGCCGAATGTAAAATCGAACCTGTCGCTGTACGGGGAGAAGTGAAATGACCCAGGATTATTCGGATTCCTTGAACCGCACGCCGAACATGCATCCGGAGGCCCTGCGCCCCGACCCGGAGCGGGAATCGGGCGAACCGCCGTTCCCGAAGATGAAATACTGCACCCGCTGCTGCATGCCGGAAACCAGCGAGGCGATCGGTTTCGACGAGTTGGGCATCTGTCATGCCTGCCGGTCGTCGGAACAGAAGATGCGGATCAACTGGGCCGAGCGGCAGAAATCGCTGGCCAAGATTCTGGACGACGCGAAAGCCAAGGCCGGCAACAACTACGACTGCGTGGTGCCGATCAGCGGCGGGAAGGACAGCGCCTTCCAGCTGCACATTCTGGTCAAGGTCTTCGGACTGACGCCGCTGGCCGTGACCTTCAGTCACAACTGGTTCACCGAGACCGGCAAGCACAATCTGGCGACCATCCTGGACAAGCTTGAAGTCGACCACATGATGTATACGCCGAACCGCGGTTTGGTGAACAAGCTGGCCCGGAAATCGCTACCGATGATCGGCGACAGTTGCTGGCATTGCCATGCCGGTGTCTGGTCCTATCCCTTCCATGTCGCCTGCAAGTTCAAGATCCCGCTGATCATCTATGGTGAATCGCCGGCGGAATTCTCCGGCCGGACGACCTATTGGGAACAGGACCTGGGCGAAAAGAAGGACTTCGTCAAAACCGGCCTGCGGGAATCGATCAAGGTTCCGGCGGAAAAGATGGTCGGCGACGGCGTCAGCCGCCAGGAACTGAACCTGTTCTTCCCGCCGAGCGAAGAGGAACTGGTCGAGGCCGGAATCTACGGCGTCTTCCTGGGCGATTTCGTGTTCTGGGACCATGAACGCCAGACCGAGTTCCTGGTCGATGAATACGGCTGGCGCGAGGACAAGGTCGAAGGCTCGTACAAATGGTACAAGAGCGTCGAGTGCAAGATGGCCGGCGTCCACGACTATGCCAAATACATCAAACGCGGATTCGGCCGCGGCACGGATTTCGCCAGTCAGGACGTCCGCGCCGGCCTGATGACCCGGGAGGAGGCTTTCGACCTGGCCGCGCAGGTCGATGCCGAACGGCCCGAAATGCTCGACTACTATCTGGAAATCACCGGCTATTCCGAGGAGGAGTTCTATCGGATCCTCAAGGAAAAGCGCGACGACAAAGGCAAGGACGTGCTGGGCTGAGCCGCAACCGGCCCGCATTCACCCATCAAGCTGGAATTCGATCCCACTCATGAGCCTTCCGAATACCGAAAAGCAAACCGCCGGGCAGATAACCTCGCTGCCGGAACTGGCCGTCAACACCGTCGCGGAATGGACCGCCAGCGAGTATATCGACATGCTGCGCAGCCGGCAGGTCACGGCCGCGCAATACATGCAGGCCTGCCTCGACCGGATCGAGCAGCTCGAACCCCGGCTGCATGCCTGGCACATCTACGATCCCGACCTCGCCCTGCAACGGGCGGCCGAATTGGACGCGAAATTCGACGCGGGCACGCCGTTGAAGGCGATGCAGGGCGTCCCGCTCGGGGTGAAGGACATCTACAACACCTACGACTTCCCGACCGGCATGGGCAGCACCATCATGGACGGGTATACGCCGGGCAACGACGCCAGGCTGGTATCCGACATCCGCCTTGAGGCGGGGATCGTCGTCGGCAAGACCGAGACGGCGGAATTCGCCGTGCATCATCCGGGCCCGACGATCCATCCGCTCGACCAGGCGCGCTCGCCGGGCACCTCTTCCAGCGGCTCGGCCGTCGCGGTCGCCTCGCGCATGGTCCCGGTGGCCCTGGCCAGCCAGACCGCGGGGTCGATCATTCGCCCGGCCAGCTATTGCGGCATCTACGGCTTCAAGCCGTCCTTCGGCCTGTTGCCGCGCACCGGCGTGTTGAAGACCACGGACACCCTGGACAGTCTGGGCTTCATGGCGCGGTCGATCGACGATCTGCGCCTGCTGTTCGAAGTCTGCCGGGTACGGGGCCACAACTATCCGATCAGCGAAACCGCCCTGAACGACGAGACCCGTCAAACGGTCGCCAACAGGCCCTGGAAGATTGGCGTCGTCGCCGGCCCGAAGACGGAATTCGAAACCGCCGAGGCCCGCGCCGGGCTGGACGCGGCCGTCGCAAAGCTGGCCGCGGCGGGATGCGAGATCGTCGACTTCCGGCTGCCGGCGGAATTCGACGAAGCGCATGACATGCACGAGCGGATCTACAGCCGGGCGCTCGCCTATTATTTCGATCTGGAATGGAAAGCCGATCAGTCCCTGTTCAGCGAGACCATGCAGAACATGATCGAGAGCGGTCGCGCGGTCGATCCGGCGCAATACCAGAAGGACGTCCAGCTGCAGTCCGCCCTGTCGCGTCAGATCGACAAGGCCGCCGCCGAGGTCGACATTCTGATCGGCCTGTCGACGGCGGGCGAAGCGCCGACGGGCCTGTATAGCGGCGACCTGCCCGATCATTGCCTGATCTGGACCGCCTGCGGCATGCCGGCGATTTCGATCCCGGCGCTGAAAGGCAGGGAAAACCTGCCGGTCGGCATCCAGATCGTCTCGCGCCGCTATAACGACTATCTGCTGCTGAAATTCGCGGATCACCTGCAGGCCGTGCTGACCGCATGAGTGAAACCGCGAGTCCTGTCCTGAAAGGGCGGCGCCTGACGCTGCGTCCGTTCCTGCCGGGTGACGTTCATGACCGCTATCTGGATTGGCTCGCCGATCCGGTCGTGAACGAATACTCCCAGCGGCGCGGCGCGCCCCGGCCGACCGCACGGGAGGCACAAGCCTATCTTTCCGGCCTCGCCGAGGGAGAAGCGGTGCTCGGCATCCATCACCCGGAGCACGGCCATGTCGGCAATGTGAAATTCGGGCCCGTCGACAGGCCCAACGGCCGGGCGGATATCAGCATCCTGATCGGGGAACCCGCGGTCTGGGGCAAGGGCGTCGGAACGGAAGCGATCTACCTTGTGAGCAAATATCTGTTCCGGACCGAGGCCCTGAACCGTGTCGACGCCGGCAGCCGGAACCCGGCCTTCATCCGCGCCGTCACCAAGCTCGGCTGGAAGACGGAAGGCGTTCTGCGCCAGCGGATCGGCACCCCGGAAGGGTACAAGGATTACACCCTGCTCGCTCAATTGGCCGAGGAATTTACCGAACGGCCGGAATTCGAGCAGGCCATACAGGATTGACCGGATAGAAGTGATGTCTGAATTCGAAACGATCGCCTTGCTGGCAAATGCGCAGAGCCGCCTGCTCCTGCTCGATATCGTGCGCGAGTTGAAAAAGCGGCACGGCAGCACCGTGCATCTGTATTGCTGGACCAAGGAAGAGGTCGCCTATTACGAAAAGCGGAACGAGGACGGCGCCCTCGCCTCCATCATACAGGCCCCCACCCTGGCGAACCTTGCCCTGGAAGAGCCCGCCGACCCCGCCGCCGCGATCGAAACCGCACGCGAATGGGAAGCGAAGATCGGCCGGACCTATGCCTCGATGAATGTCGCGAACCGCCATCTCGGCCGGGGCTACGCGCTGGGTGGCTTTTATCACCCAAGGTCCAAGCAGGCGCTGGAATCGACCGACAACTCGACGATCAACGCCTATAATCGTCATTTCGAGTATTGGGAAAATGAGATCCGGGAAAAGGCGATAACCCTTGTCCTGGGCGGACCGGCGGAAATTCCCTGCATCTGCCGGGTCATGGGTGTTCCCTACCGGAAGCTGGCCGGATCCCGACACAAGAACCTGCATTTCTGGACCTGCAACGAGTTCAACGAAAGCGAATTGCTGCCCGCTGCCTATAAGGACATGGACCTTTCGGCGTTTTCCCGTCACGTCCTGGACAAACCCTACAAGCTGGTCGGCGCGGTCGACGCGCAATTCCTGAAGAGAACGCGGATCAGCAATCTTGCCGGACGATTGGCCGACATGTTCTTGCGGCACATGTATTGGCGCATCCGCGGTTACGAAAAGGCGCGCGGCTACCGGCTGTACGACCAGATTTACATGCTGTACCGCATGTGGCGGGACTCCCGGCGCATGTGCGGGAAGGAAATGGTTCGCCTGGCCGATCTGGAGAACACGCGTTTCGTCTTTTTCCCGCTGGCGACGGAGCCGGAAGTGGCCCTGCAGCAGTTCTCACCGGAATTCTTTTTCCAGCACACGGCGATCGCCGCCCTGTCGCGCGACCTTCCCGCCGGCGTCAAACTTGTCGTCAAGGAAGCAAGCGTCGGCGTCGGGCGCCGACCGGACAACATGTACGACCAGATCGCGGAATTGAAGAACGTGGTCTGGATGGATATCCGGGAACAGGGCTTCGCCGTCGCCCAAAAGGCAGACGCTGTCGCCGTGATCACCGGATCCTCAGGGTTCGAAGCCGCGACAACCGGCACGCCGGTGATCAGTTTCGGGGCCCACAATCACTACAACATGCTGCCGCATGTGTTCCATATCAGTGATCTCTCGGCGCTAGCCCCGGCGATCGCCAAGATTTTTGACGGCAAGCTGGATCGGGAGGAGGCGGCACAATGCGGCGCGGCCTATCTGCAAGCCGTCGTCGACACCTCTTTCGATCTGGGCGCCTATGACTATGTGGATATGTCGAGCTATGACGATGCGGTCATCGCCGGCGCCTGTGACGCGCTCGAAAGAGAATTTCCCGCCGCGCTTGGTAGCGCGGACATGATGCGGTCCGCCGTTTAGGTTTCAACGGCCTGCCCAAAACGAATTTTCGATTGGATGATAGAATGAGCGATATCGACAACAATACGCAGACGGATGACGGGCTCGGCGCCCTGTCCGGCGAAATCAACAAGCGCTTCGACATCGGGGCGCATGATCTGGCGCCGCCGTTGCCGGGCAAGATTTCCATCGAAATCAATAACTCATGCAATCACATGTGCTTCTTCTGTCCGAACCCGACGATGACCCGCACCCGCGCCGTGATGAAGCCGGATCTGGTGCATACCGTCATGAAGGACGCCGCGGCGAACGGGATCAAGGAGATCAGTTTCTACAGCACGGGCGAGCCCTTCCTGAACAAGCAGCTTCCCAGTTTCGTGAAGGCGGCCAAGGATCTGGGTTTCACCTATGTCTACCTTTCCTCGAACGGCGGACGCCCGGTTTCACCACGTTTGGAAGCGGCCCTGGATGCCGGCCTGGACAGCATCAAGTTCTCCGTCAACGCCGGCGACCGGGAGACCTATGAACTGGTCCATGGGCATGACGATTTCGAAGAGGTGATCAACAACATCGAACGCTGCGCCGAATATCGCCGCACCAAGAACCCGAAACTGCGCCTGTTCGTCAGCTTCGTCGAAACCGAGCAGAACAAGCACACTTTCGACACGCTGAAAGAACGGGTCGGGCATTTGGTCGACGAGGTCGTGCGATATCCGTTCATCGTGATCGGCACACCGCTGCACAAATCCGCCGATCGGAACGGGACGCCGCGTCCCTATGTCAGCTATGAGCATGTCGATCGGTCCATCCCGCTGAACCGCCAGCGCACGGCACTGCCCTGCTATCAGCTGTGGTCCTATCTGAACGTCAGCCTGGAGGGTTATCTGCTTGCGTGCTGCAGCGACTTCAACGCGGATCTGGTGGTCGGTAATCTGAACGACCAAACCCTGATGGAGGCCTGGCATTCCGACGAGTTCAAGGAGCTCCGCCAGCGCCATCTAGACCGCAAGATCAAGGGCACGTTGTGCGAAGGCTGCGTGGTCCAGAAAAGCCGGCCCTACGAGCCGATCAACCCGCATCTGATGCATGGCAGCGGACAGGAAGAATAGACCGAGTGGATTTGCTGGTCTGTTCGGTCGACGGTAAGGACAAATGCTGCGGATAACCGATACCGAACCGTATACCTGTCGCCGGGACACCCCCCTGCGGACGATACTGGAACGGATCAACGCCACCGATCTGCTTTGCCAGCTTGTGGTGGACGATGACGGCAGGCTTGCCGGCACGGTCACCGATGGCGATATCCGGCGCGGACTGTTGCACGGCTTGACCCTCGACGCGCTTGCCGAGGAGTGCATGTTCACGGCCTTCAAGTTCGGATTGAGTTACGATCCGGACGGCATCAAGGATCAGCTGTTCGACAAAGGCCGGCCGGTCAATTTCCTGCCCGTTCTGGACGATCAGTCGAGACTGGTCGAAATCGTCAGCCTGAACCGGCAGACCGGCGCGGGTATCGAGCAGGCCCTGATCATGGCCGGCGGCTTCGGAACCCGGCTGGGCGAATTGACCAAGAACACACCGAAACCGCTGGTCGAGGTCGCTGGAAAGCCGATCATGGAACGGGTGCTCCTGGCTTTGGAAGAGGCAGGCATCGACAGGACCGACGTCGCCGTTCACTACCGGGCCGACCAGATCCGGACCTATGTCGACAAAAGATCCAACAAAGCCTCCATCTCCCTGATCGAAGAGAGCGAACCCTTGGGCACCGCCGGGGCATTGGCCCTGCTGCATGAAACACCGAAGGCCCCGGCCCTGGTGATGAACGCCGACGTCGTCACCGATATCGACTTCGCGGCGCTGCACCAGTTCTATTTGCGTCACGACTACGACGCCGTCGTCTGCGTTTCACCCTATTCCTTCGATATCCCGTTCGGTGTCGTCGAGTTCGACGAGGCCGGCGGCTTTCGCGGCATCCATGAAAAACCGAAATTCACCCGCCATATAGCGGCCGGGGTCTATTACCTTTCGCCGGAGATCTTCGCCCTGGTCAGGAAGGGCGAGCGCATCGACATGCCGGACGTGCTGGAGCGCGCGCATGAATTGGGCATGAAGATCGGCGTATTTCCGATTCATGAATACTGGATCGATCTTGGCGGCCCGGCCGACATCAACACCTTTGCCAACGATCGGTAACCCTGCCGTGCTTCTTCCCGGTATTGTCCAGAATCTGCGAACGCTGAAGGTCCCGAAACACTGGATCGTCATCCTGATAGCCGTTCAATTGGGGGCCGTCGTTTTCGAAGGGATCGGTATCGGCATGCTGCTGCCGATCCTGGAATATCTCTCCAACGCCTCCGTGGACGGCGCGGCCGAACCCACGGGCCGGATTTGGCAGATTCTGGACCAAGTCCTGTCGGTGGTCGGATTGACGCCGACACTGGCCCCTCTGCTGGCACTTTGCTTCCTTGCAATTCTGATGCGGCAGGCCTTCTTCTTCATCCGCGAGATGTTTGTCGGTTACGTCACATTCGAACTGGCGCGGCGTATCCGGAACATGGCTTTCGAACGCTTCGTCCATGCCAAGCTTTCCTACCATGACAAGCTCAAGGGCGGCGATTTCGTCAATGAGTTGACGATGGAATTGGAAGGGACTCTCAGCGCCGTTCGCTCGTCGATCAATTTCGTCAGCTTCTCGCTGATGCTGGTCGGTTACAGTATCGTCGCCGTCACGATCTCGCCGATGCTCAGCCTGGGCGCCATTCTGGTCTTCGCCGTTTCCGGTATCGGTCTGAGCTTCCTGTTCCGGCGCATGCGGGATGTCAGTATTCGGGCCACGGCATCGAACCAGAAGCTGCTGGCCTTCCTCGTCGAACGTCTGAAGCATGTCCGCCTGATCCGCCTGGCGGGTGTGGAACAGGCCGAAACCGAACTTCTGCGAGACTTCACCGCCAAACAGCGGGACGTGGCCCTGGAACGGCGCCGGATTTTCGCCCTGATGACGACGGCGATCGAACCGGTAATCCTGTTGGCCGCTTTCGTCCTGCTCTACGCCTCGTCCGAAGTGATGGGAATGAAGCTGGAACGTATTCTGCTGTTCTTCTTCATCCTTGTCCGGCTTGTTCCCGTGGTCAAAGACCTGATTGCCCACCGCCAGGGTTATCTCGGCAATATCGGCTCCGTCGATGTCGTCGTGCGGCGGCTCAATGAATTGGAGCAGGATCGGGACGAGAATACCGGGACCCGGAAATTGGAGAAGATCGCCGACGGCATCGCTTTCGACGACGTGCATTTCTCTTATGGTGCGGGAACCGATGACGGTGACGGTGCGAAGGCCCTGCATGGCGTCACCCTGACCTTTCCGGCCGGCAGGATGAGCGCCATCGTCGGCCCGTCGGGAGCCGGAAAATCCACATTGATCGATTTGCTGCCGCGGCTGCGCCGCCCTGATAGCGGTCGCATTACCGTCGACGGCGTGCCCATGGAGGAGTTCCGGACCGACAGTCTGCGGCAGGCGATCTCCTTCGCGCCCCAGCAGCCGCAAATGTTCAACGTCTCCGTCCGCGATCACATTCGCTACGGCTTTGCCGAAGCAACCGAGGATCAAATCGTGGAAGCGGCCAAACTGGCCAATGCCTATCACTTCATCATGGGACTGCCCGAAGGGTTCGATACATTGCTGGGCGAGAACGGCAACCGCCTTTCGGGCGGCCAGCGCCAACGGCTGGACCTGGCCCGCGCGCTGGTGCGCAAGGCGCCCCTTTTGGTGTTGGACGAACCGACCGCCAGTCTGGATGCAGAATCGGAAGCGCTGTTCCGGGCGGCGCTGACGCGCATCCGTGAAGAGACCGACATCACGATTGTGCTGATCGGCCACAACCTGGCGACAACGGCCAATGCCGACCAGATCGTGGTTCTGCGCGCAGGAAAGGTCGAAGCGGCAGGCCCCCATGCCGAGTTGCTGGAAACCAGCACCTGGTACGCAAACGCGTTCAACGGTCAGTCCGCCGCATCGCATGCGGTTGCGTTCTGAAGAGGCTCTCCGACAAGGGGTGGAAGGGAAGACTGTAGACAAATGCTGAAATTCGGAAAAAGCGCCGGTGCGCTGCTCTCCCAGAAAGCCGATTTCTTTTCGGATAACGACCGTCTCCAGGCGGAACTCTCGAAAATCGGCGCCGTTTACAAGCAGCAGCCCCTGCGCAAGACCTGCAAATGCTGTGATGCGCCATTGTCCGGCGCCTCCTTCACCAAGCAGGAAATCGCCTATACGATCTGCGACCGATGCGGCCATCTGTCCGGTGCGCATGAAGACACGGATGCCTTCTGCGCGGCGGTCTATACGGCGGCCGGCGGCGCGGATTATGCCAAAACCTACACCGCGCAGGACCGGGAGGCATACCGGAGCCGTGTCAGCGGGATCTATGCGCCCAAGGCCGAGTTCCTTGGCGAAGCCCTGACGGAACAGGGCGAAGATCCTGCCTCGCTTCGCTATGCCGATTTCGGCGCCGGGTCCGGGTATTTCGTCGCTGCCATGCGCGATGCAGGCTGGACGAGTTCGACCGGTTACGAGGTCTCCAGCGTTCAAACGAACCTTGCCAACCAGATGATCGCCCCCGGGGCCGTCGTTCAGCACGAGTTGGACGACACCGTTTCCATGGCAGGCGAGATCGAAGCCGACGTCGTCTCCATGATCGGGGTTCTCGAACATGTCCAACATCCGCGGGACATATTGGCGGCACTGAAAAGAAATCCGAATGTCAGGTATTTCTTCATCTCGATTCCGCTTTTGAGCACCAGCGTTGTTCTGGAGTCGATTTTTCCGAAGGTCTTCCAGCGTCAATTGTCGGCCGGGCACACCCATCTCTTCACCGAAAAGTCGATCGATTGGGTTTGCCGGGAATTCGGATTGGAACGGGCCGCGGAATGGTGGTTCGGCACCGACATGGTAGACCTTTTCCGCTCCGTCCTGGTCGAGTTGGAACGGAATTCGGAAACCCGTGATCTGTCACCGATGTGGCGGGAGACG
The DNA here is from genome assembly GCF_965227365.1 of Hwanghaeella sp. Lineage (GTDB taxonomy): Bacteria > Pseudomonadota > Alphaproteobacteria > UBA8366 > Aestuariispiraceae > Hwanghaeella. Next base: position 70,328 of record NZ_OZ245754.1, on the reverse strand, counting down.
ATCGTTCCCATGATCGACGACATGCAGATGCTGCTGGACCGGCGCAAGCTTTCCTCAGAGGTCCATATGCTGCTGCGCTTCAAGGACTAGGCCCATCGGGCGGCTCTGTGCCGCAACCGACATTCGATACTCATTCAATAAAGAAACGAAGAAACGATGACCGGAAATACCGACTTCAATCCCAAGCCGACCGTTGACCTGAACGGGAAGGGCATCCTTGTCACCGGCGGCACAGGATCTTTCGGGCAAGCCTTCGTTCGACGTGTCTTGGAAAGCTATAAGCCTTCCCGGCTGGTGATCTTCAGCCGTGACGAACAGAAACAGGTCGCCATGGAACGGCAGTTGTCCTCGACCGACCATCCGGCGCTGCGCTATTTCATCGGCGATGTGCGGGACGAAGCCCGGCTGCGGCGCGCGATGAGCGGCATCGACTATGTCGTCCACGCCGCCGCGATCAAGCATGTGCCGGTTGCGGAATACAATCCGATCGAAACCATCAAGACGAACATCCTCGGCGCGGAAAACGTCGTGAACGTGTCCCTGGATGCCAAGGTCAAAAAGGTCATTGCGCTGTCGACCGACAAGGCCGCAAACCCGGTCAACCTGTACGGCGCCACCAAACTGTGTTCCGACAAGCTGATCGTGGCGGCGAACAATCTAGCCGGCGAAATGGGCACGAAGTTCGGTGTCGTCCGCTACGGCAACGTGCTTGGCAGCAACGGCAGTATCGTCCCCGTCTTTCGGGAGATGATGGCGCGCAAGGTCGAGTCCCTGCCGATCACCGACAAACGCATGACCCGGTTCTGGATCACACTTGAACAGGGCGTGGATTTCGTCCTGCAAAGCCTGGGTGAGATGGTCGGCGGCGAGATCTTCGTGCCGAAAATTCCGAGCATGAGCCTGACGGATCTGGTCGGAACGATAGCGCCGGGTTACCCGACCCACGAAGTGGGTATCCGCCCTGGCGAGAAACTGCACGAAGCCATGATCACGCGCGATGACGCCATCAACACCCTGGAATACGACAACTGCTTCATCATTGCGCCGACGAACATCCCGAAGAACAAGTCGGTGACTTACAGGATCCTCGGCAAGGAAGGCGCACGGGTGCCCGACGGCTTCGAATACCGGTCTGATCTGAACGACGCCTGGCTGACGCCCGAAGGCTTGATGGCCCTGATCGAGAAGGCCGAATAAGCGAACCGACACGTCGGCGGCGATTTCCCATGAAGACCTGTCTGATCATCGGCGGCACCGGCCTGATCGGTCCCTACCTGCGGGACGCGGTAGCAAAAGCCGGCTGGAATCCGGTTCTGCTCGGGCGCAGGCACGGCGATATCCGCGTCGACATCACCGACGATCGGGCCCTGACGAATGCCATCGCGAAAATCGCCCCGTCATTGGTCATCTATGCGGCGGCCGTCACCAATGTCGACGCCTGTGAACAGGACCCCGACACGGCCCAGGCCGTCAACGCGACCGGGGTCGCGACGGTCGTCTCGGCGATGCCGCCGCAAGGCCGCCTCGTCTATCTGTCGACCGATCAGGTTTATCCGGACCTGCCGGGCCCCCACCAAGAAGCCGACACCGCGCCGGTGAACGCCTATGGCCGGACCAAACTCGCCGGGGAAGAAAACGCGCGCGGCTTTCCCAACCATCTCGTCCTGCGGATCAACTTTTTCGGTCCTTCGCGGACGGAGGGGCGCAACAGCCTCAGCGATTTCGTCAGCAACTCGCTACGCGATCGAAAGACCATCACGCTTTTCTCGGATTCGATCTTCTCGCCGCTCAACATTGAAACCCTGTCGGAACTGATCGTTCAGGCGGCGGCAACCGACAAGACCGGGGTTTACAACCTCGGCTGCAGACAGGGCGCCAGCAAGGCGGAATTCGGCCTGGGCATCGCACGCCATCTGGGACTGCAGACGGAAACGGCGACGGTCGGCACATCCGCCGTCATGCCGGACCGCGCACCGCGCACCGCGGACCTGCGCATGAATGTCGACAAGTTCGAGGCCGATTTCGGCACGACCCTGCCGTCACTGGAACAGGAAATAGCGAAACTGCCGCGGATCGACGATATCCCGGCACGCTTCCTTCCCTATGGCCGGCAGATGATCGAAGACGACGACATCGCCGCCGTGGTGACTGTTCTGCGCAGCGACTGGCTGACGACGGGACCGGAAGTCGATGGTCTTGAGCGCGACTTCGCCGCCAAAGTCGGCGCGAAATACGCGATCGCCTGTTCCAGCGGCACGGCGGCCCTGCACTTGGCCTTCCTTGCTGCCGGCCTCGGACCCGGCGACATCGTGCTGGTACCTTCCGTCACCTTCCTGGCCAGCACCAATATGGCGCGCGAAACGGGCGCGGAAGTCGTCTTGGTCGATGTCGATCCGGAAACCGGCATCAGCGGTCCGGACCATTATCGCCTCGGTTTCGAGAGGCTGGACGCAGCAGACCGGGCCCGCGTAAAGGCGATCGTTCCCATGTCCATGGGCGGCATTCCCGCCCATCCGGAAGCCCTGTGGGATCTGGCCCAAGCCCATGGCTGGGATTTGATCGAAGATGCCTGCCATGCCTTGGGATCGGAATACGGTCCGGCGGGCGACCGCGTCGGATCCTGCGCCCATGCGACCGCCTCCACCTTTTCCCTGCATCCCGTGAAGATCATCGCGGCAGGCGAAGGCGGCATCATCACGACGAACAGCGATGCCCTGGCACAAAAACTGGTCCGCCTGCGCAATCACGGCGTCACCCGGGATCCGGACCTCATGCGGGACCGGGAGCAGGCTTTTTCCGGCGGCGACGGTCTGAACCCCTGGTATTACGAAATGCTGGAATCCGGCATGAACTACCGCCTGTCCGATCTGCAGGCCGCCTTGGCGCGCAGCCAGTTGCAGAAGCTGGACGGTTTCGTCGCCCGCCGCCGGGCCTTGGCGGACCGTTACTGCGATCGTTTGGCTTCCTTCGGTAACAAAATCCGGCCGCAAACCCGGCTGCCGGACACGAAACCCGCCTGGCATCTCTTCGCCGCCTTGTTCGATTTCGAGAGCATCGGGAAATCCCGGGCACGGGTAATGAATGACCTGAAGACCTTGGGTGTCGGCAGCCAGGTACATTACATCCCGCTTCACCGACAGCCATTCTTCCGCGACCTGATGGGGAACCTGACCCTTCCGGGCGCCGACGGCTGGTATGAGAAAGAACTCAGCCTGCCGCTCTTCCCGATGATGACGGAAGACGAGGTCGATCGGGTCGTAGATTGCCTCGAAGAGACGGTGTCGTGACATGGGCCACGGCCTTGCCGAACGATGGCTGTTTCGCGTGGCAAGCGCGCCGCGCCACGGGGGTGGGCATTTGAGCCGCTGTCTGGTCCTTGCAAACGCGATGCGGTCGATTGCTCCGATCGGCATGGAGTTTCACTTGGATCCGGATTCGGACGCGGCCGCCCAAAGGGTCCGGGCAGCGGGCCATGACGTGCGTACCGATACCGGCGCCGCGGTCTCTGCCGCCGCCGGCTGCGTGCTCGATGGCTATGAACTCAGCGGCGAAACCACTGACCGTTACGCGCAAGCCGGCCCGCTGGTTTTCCTCGATGACCTGGGCATGCCGCCGCGCGCTGCGGATCTGGCCGTCAATGCGGGGTTCCAGATGACCGGCCGCGAGATCGCCGGAATCCCAGCTCTGTTGGGTCCGCGATATGCGTTGATCGACCCGGCCTTCAGTCCGGTACGCGATCCGGCGGAACAGGTCGGCACGGTATTGATTTCCATGGGCCGCGCCGATACCGGCAACGCCACCGCACTGACCCTGAAGGCCCTATCGATCCTGTGCGGTAGAGGTTTCTCGCCGGATATCGTCGTCGCGCTGGGATCGGAATGTCCGCATTTGACCCATGTTCGGGACCAGTTTTCGCGCTATCGTGGCAATGCAGAACTGGTTGTTGATACCGGGTCGATGGCGGAATTGATGGCCGCGGCGGATCTGGTCATCGGCGCCGGCGGCGTCGGTTTGCAGGAGCGGGCCGCCATGGGCGTCCCCTCCGTCACCCTTGTTCTCGCTGATAACCAGGCACCCGCTACGGAGGCCGCCATCCGCGCCGGCGTCACGATTTTCGGCCAAGCGGCGGACCGCACCACACCCGACGAACTGGCCAAGGTTGTCCTCGACGTAGCGAATAACCGCGAGATGCGCCGAAACATGACCAGCCGCGGCAGAAACCTGATAGATGGCAAGGGCGCGGTTCGGGTCGCCAAGGCAGTCCTCTTGATGCAACGACGCGGCACACCGGCGGTGCCCGACACCGCCACCATTCATTAACCCGAAACCGGAAAGGCCGATAAGACATGTCGAAAGTCCTGGATACCGGGCGGTTCAAGGTCGGCGACGACCATCCGACCTATTTCATTGCCGATGTCGCCGCCAATCACGATGGCGACCTGCAACGCGCCATCGACCTGATCCACCTTTCCGCCGAAGCTGGCGCGAACGCGGCGAAATTCCAGAACTTCAGCGCCGCCACAATCGTTTCCGATTACGGCTTCAAGGCGCTGGGCGGTCAGCAATCCCATCAGGCCTCCTGGGAGAAAAGCGTGTTCGAGGTCTACCAGGACGCTTCCATTCCTCTGGAATGGACGGAAGAGCTGAAGAAGGCCTGCGACGAGGCGCAGATCGACTACTTCACCGCCCCGTACGACCTGGACATGCTGCCCTATCTGTCGAAACACGTCGCGGCCTGGAAACTGGGATCCGGCGACATCACCTGGCATGAATCAATCGAATGGATGGCCAAGGACGGCAAGCCCTTCTTCATCGCCACCGGCGCGGCGTCGATGGAAGAGGTGGAACTGGCGATGGGTGTCGCCTCCGCCCATACGGACCAGCTCTGCCTGATGCAATGCAACACCAACTATACCGGCTCGCTGGAGAATTTCTCCCATATCGCGATCAACGTCCTGAAGAGCTATGCGGAACGCTTTCCGGGAACGGTGCTCGGCCTGTCGGACCACACGCCCGGCTGCGCCACGGTCCTGGGTGCGGTCGCGCTGGGCGCCCGTGCGGTCGAAAAGCATTTCACCGACGATACGAACCGCGTTGGGCCCGATCACGGCTTCTCCATGGACCCGGTCACCTGGCGTGAGATGATCGAACGGACGCGGGAACTCGAACTGGCCCTCGGGCCGACGGAAAAACGCGTCATGGACAACGAGACGGAAACCGTCGTTCTGCAGCGCCGCGGCATCCGCGCGCGCGGCGCCATTCCCGCCGGAACGACAGTGACGAAAGACATGCTGATCCCCCTGCGTCCCTGCCCGGCCGATGCCCTGCCCCCTTATCGGGAAGGCGAGATCATCGGCAAGGTCGTGCAGCGGGACATTCCTGACGGGGATATCGTCCGCCTTGCCGATGTTTCCTGACTTCAAGGTCTTTGTCGTGATCCCCGGCTATAACGAAGCGCAGACGATCGCTTCGGTCGTCCGTGGGGTTCTACCCTACGCGACGCCGCTGGTCGTCGACGACGGATCGATCGACGGCACCGCGGCGGAAGCGGAAAAGGCCGGCGCCCATGTCCTGCGCCTGTCCCCCAACCGGGGATATGAAGGGGCATTGGATGCCGGCGTCACCGAGGCGGCTCGGCTCGGCGCCCAGGCCGTCGTCACCTTCGACGCGGACGGACAGTTCGACCCGAAGGACCTGGAATCGGTGATCCGTCTCCTCGCCGACGGGGAAGCGGATCTGGTCCTGGGGCAACGGCCCGCACCGGCCCGGATCGGCGAAGCCCTGTTCAATGTTTATGCGAGGCTGCGCTTCGGCATCGGCGATATCGTCTGCGGGTTGAAAGGATACCGGATCGACCTCTACAACCGGCACGGCCGGTTCGACGGCGGCACATCGATCAACACGGAACTTGCGATCCATTCGATGCTGCGCGGCGCCCGCACCAAGACCGTGCCGGTCACGATCCGCGCCCGGGAAACCGGTGCGCCGCGTTTCGGCACTGGTTTCCGCGCCAATCGGCGGATCCTGAAAGCGGTCGCGCAGGCGATCTGCGCGGATCTGAAAATGAGCCTGGGATTGGCTGCGAAATCATGAAGACCGTCGCCATCGTTCAAGCGCGCATACGCTCGGAAAGACTGCCGGGCAAGGTACTGTACGAGTTGGGCGGACGGCCGCTGATCGCCTTCATGCTGGAACGCGTTCGCCGGACGCAGGGGATCGACGAGATCGTCATCGCCACCGGCGATGATCCCGCCAATGCGGCCCTGATGGATCTGGCCGAGGATCTCGGCGTGACCACTTTCCAAGGTTCCGAGAAAGACGTGCTGTCGCGCTTTGCCGCGGCGGCCCGGGCCACGGCGGCGGACCGGATCGTGCGCCTGACCGGCGACTGCCCATTCTCAGACCCCGAAATCATCCAGGCGCTGCTGACGATACAGCAGGAGCAGGGCCTGGACTATTGCTGCAACGTCCTGCCGCCGACCTGGCCGGACGGTCTCGATGCCTCCGTCTTCACCCGCGACGTGCTGGAGCAGGCAGACAAGGAAGCCGACCTGCCGTCCGAGCGGGAGCATGTCGTGCCCTGGATGTGGAAACACTGCACCCTGCATGGCGGCGAGCGGTTCAAGGCCGCCAATCTGGCGGGCCCCGAAAACCTTTCGGACGAACGATGGACCATCGACGACCCGGCCGACTACATCATGTTCCGCGCCCTATGCGCCGAATTGGGCCCGGCGAAACTGATCCAGGCCGGCTGGCGGGAAATCCTGACCGTCATGCGCAACAGCCCCGCCATCGGCCGCCTGAATGCCGGGATCGTCCGCGACGCGGGTCTGGCCAAGAGCCGGGCCGAGGATGACGCCCTGTCAGCAAAGAATTCTTCCAGCGAAAGCAAAGTGTAAATGACCACCGCAACGAACAGATTTACGGAAAGATACCGCCAGTCCCTGGATCTGCTGACCCGGGCCGAGGCCGCGATCCCAAGCCAGGCGCAGACATTCTCCAAGTCCTGGACCCAATATCCGCGCGGCGCCGCCCCCGTCTTCGCCACGCGGGCCGACAAAGGGTTTGTCTGGGACGCCGATGGCAACCGTTATATCGACTGGCCGATGGCGCTGGGCCCGCTGCTGCTGGGGCACAATCATCCCGCCGTCAACGAAGCCGTCACGAAGCAGATGCAGAATGGCATCGCCTTCTCGCTTCCGACGACGATCGAATTGGATTTGGCCGAACGGCTGATCGACTGGTTTCCCTATGCGGAACGCGCGCGTTTCGGCAAGAACGGGTCGGACGCGACCGCCGGCGCGGTGCGCGCCGCCCGCGCGGTCACCGGCCGGGACCGGGTTCTGTGCTGCGGCTATCACGGTTGGCAGGACTGGTTCATCGGCACGACGACCCGCGGCGCGGGCGTGCCCGATGCGGTCAAGGCGCTGACCACCCCCTTCTCCTATAACGACCTGCCGGCCCTGAAATCCCTGCTGGAGAAACACCAGGGCGACGTCGCCGCGATCATCATGGAACCGATGGGCATCGTGCCGCCGGAGCCGGGCTATCTGGAAGGCGTCCGAGCCCTGGCCACGGAACACGGCGCGGTCCTCATTTTCGACGAATGCTGGACCGGGTTCAGGATCGATTTGAAAGGCGCCTACGGCAAATTCGGCGTAGCGCCCGACATGGCCTGTTTCGGCAAGGCGCTGGGCAACGGCGTTCCGATTTCCGTCATCCTGGGCCGGGCCGAGGTGATGGATGTCTTCGACGAGGTTTTCTTCTCCTTCACCTTCGGCGGCGACATGCTGGGCATCGCGGCCGCGGGTGCGGTGCTGGACGTGATGGAATCGGAACCAGTCCTGGATCGCGTGTCCGAGATCGGCACCGGCCTGGTCGACGGGTTTAACGCCCTGGTCGCCGAGCGCCGCCTTCAGGATCACATCAGCCTGACCGGCTATCCGGCCCGCCACGTCATGGGATTCAAGGGCGACGGCCATGACGGGTTGCTGCTGAAAAGCCTTTTCCAGCAGGAAGGCAATGCGCGCGGCATCCTTGCCGCCGGCTGGCACGCCCCGTCCTATGCCCATACGGAAGAAGATGTCGCCGTCACGCTGGACGCCTATGCCGCGGCCCTCGACGTCATCCGCGCCGGGCTCGATAACGGCGACCTCGCCGACCGTCTGCACGGCGACATGGTTCAGGCCGTATTCCGCAAGCCGTAAACGCCGTGCCGTCCAGACGTACATCATTCGCGGATGTCCGCGGCCATTTGGACGACCTCGGAATCCGTCCGGGCGATCGGCTCTGCGTGCATTCACGACTGTTGAGTTTCGGCCGCGTCGAGGGCGGGCCGGAAACCCTGCTGTCGGCGTTGCAGGAAACGGTCTCGGACTCGGGAACACTCTGCTTTCCGACCTTTACGATGAACCTGGATGCGAACACCGCCTATTCGGTCACCGAATCCGAACCGTATCTGATGGGGGCGCTTTCCCAACTGGTCTACAAGCGTGACGGCGCGGTGCGGAGCGCCTGCCCCATGCATTCCTATGCCGCGATCGGCAGGGATGCCGGCATGATGCGCAAAGCCGCCGCGGACCGCTCGGTCGGCCTAGGATCGATTTTCGAGGTCCTGCAGGAGAGCGGGTTCAAGCTGTTGCTGCTGGGCTGTAATTTTCATGAGGGCGCCACCCATGTGCATCACACGGAGGCGGTCACCGGCGTCCCCTACCGTGAATGGCTGGACTTGCCGCGCAAGGTCCTGACCGACGGTGGGGCGGTGAAGGATATCTCGGTCCGCTATTACGCGCGCCGGGGCGACATCGAGGTAAAGACCGATCTGTTCCCGTTCGAAAACGCCGTCCGGGCGGAACACCCGGCCGCCTTTCATCCCGTTCCCGGCGGCAGCCGCAACAGTTTCATCATGCCGCTCAGCGAATTCGATGAGATCACCAGAAAAGCCCTGACCCGGGATCCCTATATCCTGATCGAACGAACCCATGTCGACGAAGACACCGGCGATGAATGAACCAGCCGATCCCTTCGACCTGTTTGCCGCCGCCGCGGAACGGCACGGGCAGAGGCCCGCCGTCCATGAGAAGGAAGGGGAGCTCAGCTATTCCGACCTGATGGGCCGTGTCGAACGACTGGCCGCGTCGCTGGCGCAAACCGGCGATGCGCATCCGCGTGTCGCGATTTTGCTGCCTCAGGGGGCCTGGGCCTACGCCGCCATGTTCGCGAGCCTGATGGCGGGCGGCATGTATGTTCCCCTGAATCTTCAAATGCCGCCGGAGAAGATCAATCGCGTGCTGGACATGGTCGATCCGCATGTGATCGTCACATCGGCATCGGTCGATTCCGGGTTTGTCGGCAAAGACCACGCTCAGAAAATCATTCTGGTGGAGGCCCTGCCGGCGGATCGCTTGAAAGAACCGCGCGCCGCCGGTGAGCTTGCCTATGTCATCTTCACCTCCGGTTCCACCGGAGAACCGAAAGGCGTGAAGATCGGCCGCGACTCGCTCGCCCATTATATTCATTGGGCACATCGGGCCATGGGGATCACCCCCGAAGACAGATGGTCCCAGCACCCGAATATCGCCTTCGACCTGTCGGTCCTGGACATCTATGGCGCGCTTTGCGCCGGGGCCTGCCTTTATCCGCTGATATCCCGACGCGACCGGTTGATGCCGGCGAAAGCCATAAAGACCTATGGACTGACGATCTGGAACAGCGTCCCCAGCGTGGTCGACCTGATGAGACAGGGCGGCCAACTTGCACCGGAAAACCTGGCGAGCCTGAGGTTGGCGACTTTCTGCGGCGAACCCCTGCTGCCGTCGCATTTGGAAGCGTTGTTCGCGGCCAAACCCACCCTGGCCGTCCACAATACCTATGGCCCGACGGAAGCCACGGTCTCCTTCACGCTGCTTGAAGTGGCGGCGGATTCCTATCCGGATCATTGCCGGGCCTCCGTCGCGATCGGCGATGCCATTCCCGGCATGCATCTATTGCTCGACGGCGATACCGAGGGCGAAGGCGAGATCATTGCCGCAGGTCCGCAAGTGGCCAGGGGCTATTGGAACGACCCGGACCAGACCGAAGAGAAATTCTTCAGCACCGAGGTCGACGGCCGAACGGTCAGCGCCTATCGGACGGGCGACTGGGGCAGGCGGGTCGGCAATGACATTTATTTCGAGAGCAGGATCGACCGGCAGATAAAACGCGCCGGGTTCCGGTTGGAACTGGGCGAGATAGAGGCGGCGATCCGGTCCGCCGGCGCCGCGGCGGCCTGCGCGGTTCATGCCGAGGGCAAGATCGTCGCCTTTCTGGAAGGGACGGATCCAGTCCTGTGCGATCGGGTAGCGGCCCGCATCGGCGATCACCTGCCGGCCTATGCAATCCCGGACCGGTTCGAGTTGATCGATACCTTGCCCCGAAACGCGAATGACAAGATCGACGCCGGCGCCCTGACAAAATTGCTGACCCGCAAGGCTGCTTCGTGACGGCCGCCGGTCCATTCGGGAGACATCCATGACAGAAACCACCAAGCCCCTTTCCGACAGTTCCGCATCCGAAGTGCTGGAAGTGGTCGCCGCCACGGTCCGGAACGTCGCGTCGCCGCGCCCCGTGCCGACCGCTGAAGAGACCTATGATGCCGACCTGTTCGAATCCGGCATTCTGGATTCCCTGGGCTGGATTCGGCTGCTGGACGAGTTGGAGGACCGCTACGACGTGGAACTCGACATCGAAGTTCTGGACGAAAAGGGTGTCGTCTCGATGCGGGATTTCGCCACCTATCTTCTTGAACTGGCCGATTGAGTCCGAAGTCGCCCCGTCGGTCCGATATGAAACTTGTCTCCTTGGAAGATGCACCCGCGACGGAAATCTACCGCCGGGCGGTCGCGGACCTGATCATGCTGTCCCTGCCGGAATTCTATGACATCCTCGGGCGCTATATCCCGGATCTTTGCACCGTCGTCGCCGGGCGGCTGTCGCAGCCGGGCGGAGAACTTCGAAACTGCCATGTCCTTCAAGGCGAGCGCGGCATGCCCCAAGGCGTGTTCTGCTGTTATCCGTCGGAAGCCCTGGCCATGGCGCAAATGACAGATCTGCGCGCGATGCTTCGGAACGCGGCGAAAGACAATAAAACGAAGATCCAACAGGAACTGGCCGAATCCTCCGGCGATAAGGCTTCCGTCCCGACGGATGGCTGCTATCTCTCCCGTTTCGCCGTCGCACCCGAATGCCGGGGACAAGGCGCGGCGAATGACCTGATCGAAGGGTTCAAGACTTTCGCGCCCGGCACGCCCCTTTACCTGCACGTGAACAGGGACAATGCCAGGGCGATTTCCTTCTACCGCCGCCACGAATTCGATTTCATACCGTCGGACGGAGACTTCCAGTATCCGACGATGGCATTTATCCCGGCGAAGTCCGCCGAGGCGGACGGAACCGGCCAAAGCCGGTCTTCCGCAACACATTAGGGGAGGTTCGTTCTTATGACCGCCAATACGATACGCCGCGCCCGCGTCGTCGGTGAGAAGGTCTTCCTTCGCCCAATGGAGCGGGAAGACATCAACGACGACTATCTGGACTGGGTCAACGACATCAGCCTTAATACGTATATTCTGCAAAGCGCCTATCCGGTGAATACGGACAGCGCGGTTCGCTACTATGAGCAGTCCCAACCGCCGGGCGCCGTCTATTTCGCGATCTGCGATATCGAGACCTGCACCCATATCGGCAATGCCAGATTGAGCCTGATCGATCCTATTCACCGCGTCGCCACCTACGGCCGGATCATCGGCCATAAAGACTTCCTTGGCCGGGGGTACGGCAGCGACGCCCTGATCCAGCTTCTTCGTTTCGGTTTCCACAAGCTGGGCTTGAATCGCATCTGGTCCTCTGCCGTTACCGACAACCATGCGTCTCTCGGCAGCAACGACCGCGTCGGCATGGTCCGGGAAGGAATCCTGCGGGAATACGTCTATGCCGACGGCAAATTCCACGACACGGTCGTCCTGGCCATGCTGCGGTCCGATTTCGACAAGCTGCATGGCGGCCCGGAGGTTTGGAAACAGCGCGACGCGGAACGCTTCGCCAAGATGCGAGACGAAGGCAAGTGAACCGCGCCACTCGTCGCGCCAGGAATTCAAACCTGTAATGTCCGCTTCGCTTTTACAGATCGACGGTGAGGAAAAATTGGCCCTGTCGGAATGCCGCGCCGTATACGTCAACAATTCGGAACATCTCGATCTGTTATATGCGGCCGGGCTGCCGGGCGACTGCGCCATCCGCACCGCCTCACCTGCGCTGGCCTGGCGGCTGGGCGGGGATGTCGACAGGCTCGGCGCAGAACTGACATCCAAGGACATCCTGGCCCTGCTGGAACGGTTCGACGCCCTTTCCCAGCAGGTTTTCGTCACGCTTCGCGATCTGGAACCGGCAGGTCTGGCATTGAGCGTGGCCACCGCGGTGTGGCGCTGCCAAAGAATAGCCTATGACGCGTTGCTGTTTCGCCAGGAGGACCTGGAGGCGCCTGTCTGCGTGCCAAAGGTTACCGGATCGACGGCTTTCCTGTCCCTGACCCTGGACTTTGAGTGGCACAAGCTTCTGGATGGCCATCCCAATGTCACCTCGCCCTTGATCACAGTGGACGCGGGCAAGCTTCCCTATGTTGAACCGCCGGACTCGTCATGGCTGAACCGGTTCGCATTGAACGGTCTGGGCGCCGTCTTCTTCCGGGCGCAATTGGCCCTGCCCCAGCTGGACAAGCTGCGGGATTGGTCGGGACGCCTTTATTGCCAACGCGATCCGGACCTTCTCAAGGATGCGGGATTGGAACTCTACAAGGCAGGCATACGCCTCGCCCCCGCCGGCCGTCTCAAGCCGGATCCGGAAGCAGAGGATGATGCCGTCCTGGCGGAAACGGTCCTGTCGCGTATCGAAGACATGATTGCCGAGACCCTTTCCATCATTCCCGATCCAGGCATGCGCAAGGCCGCAAACGGACTTGTTCGCAGCGAAGCACAAGCGACCGCCGCCAACTACGCGCGTCTGTACCGTTCCGCGGCCCGGAAAGTGGATGCGCTGCCTGATATGCCGTCGGGTTTCGCCAGTTCGACCATCGCCTCCGCGGCCGATATCGCGACGGCGGTCCGGTTCCAACAACGCGGCTGGCCGGTCGTCACCTTTTCTCACGGCGCCACCCGTCGTATTTCCGACAACCACGACCGGAACTTCATTCTGCACGAGGACGTCACCAGCGATCACTTCTTTACCTTCGTCGAGGACGCGGAAGAGGACGAGATTCCCGTTGAGCGGTGCGGCAAGACCGTGGTCGGCGCCCCGCGCTTCTATAAGAGCAGGCCGCGAACCGGGTTGTTCGGCAAACCCGAAGGCGTCTGGTACATTTCATCCGGCCTGTATATGGCGGGTTCGGACAAGCTGCACCGGGCGATGAGCGATCATGCCCAATGCGATTTCGAAACCCGTGTGATGACTGAAATACTCGGCAAATGCGGCAAACAGGTTACGGTGAAACCCTATCCGGCCCTGCGTTACCTGGACCCCGACCCGGTCCTGGAGGCGGCGGAACAGGCGGGGCTTGAGATTTTTCGATCCGCCGGCGATCTGCGCTATCACATCCACAAGCCGGCCTTGCTGATCACATCCCGATCCGGGTCGACGATCGGATACTGTCTTTGCCAGGACAAGCCCATGGTCTATATCGAGGCGCCCGGCAGACCCTTGCGCGCGGATGTCCGGCCCGTCTTCGAGGAGGCTGTATTCGTCTTCAACGCGGAAGCGGCCGATTTCGAAGACTCGATGCGCGACTTCCTGTCCAAGCCGATTACGGAGATTGAGGCCTTGTGGAAAGACAAAGCCGCCGCCCGGCGACATTTGGTGGACAACTACATCGCCGCGCCCGTCCCGAACGGGCCGCAATTGACGGCGGAACGATTGGCGGATTTGTTGGATCACGGCCATCGGGGGAGCAGACCATGACGGATACGAACATCGCGCAGTTCAGGGACAAGGGCTATATCGTGCTCGAGTCCTGCACGCCCCCGGCCCTGTTGGAACAGTTTGAGCGGGAATTGGTGCAACTGGCCAATTCTGAAACCTTCGACGGGTTCGCCGAACCTGGTGCGGGACCGGAAGAACGGTTCCTAGCCGCCTTCCGCCGCGGCGGCCATTTTCGGTCCGTCCTTTATTCAATGATCCAGACGCTGCCTTCCCTGCGGGAAATCGGAAACACGCTGATGACCCTGCCGGCGATCGCCGCCCTGTTGAAGGAACGTGACTTCATCCTGCCGGGCTATTCCCAGAGTATGCGGGTCGACATCCCCGACGAAGAGACCTTCATGCTGCCGCCGCATCAGGATTATGCGGGCATGCGATCGAAAAAGGCGATCCGGGTTTGGTTGCCGCTGCGCGATGTTGGGCCGGGCCTTGGTTCCATGCGCGTTTATGACGGCAGTCACGCCGGCGGGGTGATCGACCATGACGCGGGTTCGGCGAAAAACCCGGCCATCCCACCCGAAAAGCTGAAGGCCTTCCCAGCCCATGAGGTGACGGCGCCCGGCGGCACCGGCGTCGTCTTCGACATGATGACGGTGCACGAGTCGACGGCGAACCGCTCCGACCGGATCAAGTTCATTCTGACCTTTACGATCCAGGACTTGGCCACACTCGCCAATCCCGACGACCCGGATGACAAGGTCGGGCAGTATTTCAATCTGCACCGCGCCAGGACCGCGGCCCGCGCGTCGTAACCCTTCGTTCCGCGTACCCGGATCACCGGACCCGATAGATGCTTTTCAATTCAGTTGAGTTCTTCGTCTTTCTGGGCGTCGTCCTGGTGGGGTTCTTCGCCCTGTCGCGGACGGGGAACCTTCGCGCCGTGCTGGCCTGGCTGACAGCGGGCTCGTTCTTCTTTTACGGTTGGTGGAACCCGGTCTATCTGCTGCTGATCGGTTTCTCCATCCTGGTCAATTACGGGCTGGGTCTGGCCCTTGCCAGAAACCGCAGCAAGATGCTTGTCATTCTGGGGGTCACGTTCAATCTGGGCCTGATCGGCGTTTTCAAATACGCCAATTTCTTTGCGGACGCGTTGGGCGATTTCGGGTTCGTGCGGTTGGACCTGCCCGATATCGTATTGCCGCTGGCGATCTCCTTTTTCACCTTTCAGCAGATCGCCTTCATCGTCGATGTCTATCGCGGCAAGGAAGGCGAACATTCGCTGCTGAAATACGCCCTGTTCGTGGTGTTCTTCCCGCAGCTGATCGCCGGCCCGATCGTCCACTACAAACAGACGATCCCGCAGCTTACGCCGGCACGGATGTTCGACGACGCCTGGCCGAACCTGGCCGTGGGGATGGCCTATTTCGGCTTCGGTCTGTTCAAGAAACTGGTGATCGCCGACGGCGTCGCGCTTTATTCGACACCGGTCTTCGAGGCTTCGGAAGCCGGTGTACAGATCACTTTCCTGGAAGCCTGGACGGCCGCCGTCGCCTATACCTTCCAGATCTATTTCGACTTCAGCGGCTATTCGGACATGGCGATCGGACTGGCACGCATGTTCGGTGTCAGGCTGCCGATCAACTTCAACTCGCCCTATCGCGCCAGCAGTATCATCGATTTCTGGCGGCGGTGGCACATCACGCTTTCGACCTTTCTGCGCGATTATCTTTACATCCCGTTGGGCGGCGGCCGCGTCGGTCAGGTCCGCCGTTACGGCAACATCCTGACCGTGATGCTGTTGGGCGGACTGTGGCACGGCGCCGGTTGGACCTTCATCCTGTGGGGCGCGCTGCACGGCGTGATGATCCTGATCAACCACGGATTCCAGGACCTGCGCCACCGCCTGTTCCCGGCAGCCGGAAAGTCGGGACCCGTTACCGGCGCGATATGCACCATCTTCGTTTTCCTGTTGGTTGTCGTCGCCTGGGTGCCGTTTAGGGCGGAATCGATCGACAGCGCGCTTGCATTGCTGCAGGCGATGTCCGGTTTCGACGGGCTGGTCATGCCGCCGACCTATGCCGGCCTGCTGGACCCGATCGCAGGCGCCATCGGATTGCCGGTGGAATACCGGATCCTGTCCTTCTATGACGGACGGACCCAGATCGGTTACATGTTGCTGCTTCTGGCGATCGCCTGGCTGATGCCCAATACGCACCAGATCATGCACAAGGTCGATCCGGCTTTGGGGGCGCCGTCGGCGGTCGGGACCCTGGCCAGCAAATTCCTTTATTGGCGCCCGAACCTGTTCTGGGCCGCCGTGACCGCTTCGGCTTTCCTGATCTCCTTGTACATGATCCTCATCGGACGGCAGGATGAATTCCTATACTTCCAGTTCTGACGTGATGCCGGTTTCCACCGGCAAACGCTTCGTCGCTGTGACGGCGGGGTTGGTCGTCACGATTGCGCTGGTCTTCTGCGCCGCGTCGGAATGGCTGATCCGCACCCATGTGGCGCCGAACCAGAATATCGAACTGCACGCGGAATTCCTGCGCCGGTCGACCCACCCGAACGCGGCCTTTGGCGACTCCCATGTCGCGATGGGCATCACGGGGAGCGACGAAATCATCAACCTGGGTTTTCCCGCCAACACCCTGAACGACATCATCGGCAAGGCGCGGATCTATTTCGGCCGCGTGCCGCCCGGCAAGGTGATCCTGCAGGCGGATCCTCAGCAACTGGTGCCCGGCCGCCTCAACCAGAGCTTCGAACCGGACCGTCCGCTTTTTGAAGGTGACGGCGGGCTGTTCCGTTTCCTCAAACTGTCGGTCCCCGTCTATCGCCGCGGCATCCTCGGCCATTGGGAGACATTCCTCGCGGGCAGGCCTTTCACAAAACTGCGCCAGTTCAATCCCGAAGACGGATCCCAGACGGCGACCAGGAACATCGCGGACTGGACCGAGGAACAGGTCGTCGAACTGTCCGAAACCATTCTCACCGATCAGCAGGATCTTGCCGTCGATCTTTCCCATCCCGTCCTGACCCGGTATCTGGATCTGGCAAAATGGATCGTGGCACAAGGCGGTCAGGTCTGCTTCGCATCCTATCCCGTCGACCGCACCTTCTACCGCATGGCGGCGCCGGACCCGACGGAGCAACGGTCCATCGACTTGTTCACCCATATGGCCGACGAGGTTGGCGGGCGTTTTGTCGATTTCCGGACCCGCGACTACCCGCGGGAGCTTTTCTTCGACCCCGACCATCTGACGGAAGAAGGCGGGAAGGTTTTCACACAGGCCGTTCTACAGGCCTGCTTCGACTAGAAATCCAGGTTCGTTACCAGGTCAATCGCAAGGCGCAATTCAGACCCATGTCATCAAAATCGAAATCGATGCTCGGCTTCATGAAGGCCCTCTACCCGATGCACCGCACCGTCAATTCGGACGATATCGAGCGTGCGATTGAAATGTGTGACGAGTATATCGGCGCACCGGGCTTCGAGTATCACCATTATCCCGCCAAGTCGGATCAACTGACCTGGTGGGTTCCCGAACGCTACAAGGTGAACGAGGCCTGGCTGGAAATCGACGGCGAACGCGTCGCCGATTTCGCGGAGAACCCGCTCCACCTGCTTTCCTATTCCCTACCTCAGCGGATCGAGGGCACGCTGGGCGAGATCCGCGATCATATCTGGAGCCGCGAGGACAGGCCGGACGACATTCCCTGGGAGTTCAAGTATTACGAACGCAGTTGGGGATTCTGTCTGCGCCACCGGGACCTCATACGGTTCGATGACTCCGCCAAGGTCAAGGGTGTGATCGATGTCGAATTCCAGGACGGCCCCTTGCCGGTGGGGGAATTCCACATCCCCGGCACCAGCGGCCGCGACCTGCTTTTCCTGACCAACATCTGCCACCCGATGCAGGTCAACGACTCGCTCGCGGGCCTCGTCGTCGGCGTCGAGATGGCGCGCAAGCTGTTGCAGCGGAAGGAACCCTCCTATTACGGCCTGCGTCTGTTGATCGTGCCGGAGACCATCGGCACCATCGCCTGGTTCGCGAACAACCAGGAGAAAGTCGACAAGCTGGATTACGCCTGGTTCTGCGAAATGGTGGGCCACGACAATTCCTTCATCCTGCAGCTTTCCCGCGAAGCGGACACGATGATCGACCGGGCTTTCCTGACGGCGATGCGGTCGCATCGAAAGCATGGGGAGGAACGGACCGGCAAATTCCGCTATGTGGTCGCCAGCGACGAGATCATCACCGACGGCCCGGGTTACGAAATTCCGACCCCGTCGCTGACCCGCTGGCCCTATCCGGAATACCACACCAGCGCCGACAACCCGGATATCGTCGAGGAGGAAAACCTCGACGAAGCGCTCGACGTCATCATGGACGTCTTCGACATCATGAATCGCAATTACTATCCCCGCCGACAGTTCAAGGGGCCGGTTATGCTGTCCCGGCACGGTCTTTGGGTCGACTGGCGCGAGGATTGGGACCTCAACCTGAAGATCGAAGAAATCATGTTGGCCCTGGAAGGCGACAAATCCGTCGTGGATATCGCCTTTGAACTCGGCCTGCCTTACGCGACCGTCGCCCGATATCTGGACAAGTTTTACGATGTCGGCCTGATCACCAAACACGACCGGCCCGTTTCCACGGCGAAATGAACGGCAGCAACGGATGAAAATCGGCCGAAGCGAAATAGGCACCAACGGGGCGCCCTATATCATCGCGGAAATGTCGGCGAACCATCTCGGTGATTTCGACCGCGCCGTTCGGATCGTCGAAGCCGCCGCCGAGGCAGGTGCGGATGCGGTGAAGCTTCAGACCTACACCGCCGACACGATCACCATCGACCATGACGGCCCCGGTTTCGTGATCCAGGGCGGATTGTGGGACGGTGAACGGCTTTACGATCTATACCGCCGCGCGAGCACGCCGTGGGACTGGACAGGGCCGCTGATGGAACGCGGCCGGGCATTGGGCATCGACGTTTTCAGTTCCCCTTTCGACCCCTCCGCCGTCGCCTTTCTGGACAAGCTCGATGTGCCGGCGATCAAGATCGCCTCTTGCGAATGCGTGGACCTGCCTTTGATCCAACTGGCCGCGGAGACCGGCCGTCCGATCATCCTGTCCACCGGCATGGCCAGCGAAGCGGAAATTCGGGAAGCGGTGGAGACCGTCCGAGGCGTGGGAAACGCCAACCTCGTCCTGCTTCATTGCGTCAGCGGCTATCCAACGCCGGCGGAGGAGAGCAACCTGCGAACGATACCGGACATGGCCCTGAAATTCGGCTGCCCGGTCGGGCTTTCGGATCATACGATGGGAACGGCCGTCCCCGTCGCCGCCTTGGCGCTGGGCGCGGTGATGATCGAAAAGCATTTCACCCTGGCCCGTGCCGATGGCGGGCCCGATGCCGCCTTCTCACTGGAACCCGACGAACTGCGCAGACTGGTAGAAGATACCAGGACCGCGTGGCATGCCCTGGGCGAGGTCGATTACGGTTTGAAGGACAGCGAGGAACAGACGCAGCCTTTCCGCCGCTCCCTCTATGTCGTTCGGGACATTGCCGCGGGCGAGGCTCTGACGCCTGAGAATTGCCGCTCCATCCGCCCCGGATACGGGTTGCCGCCCAAGCACCTGCCGCAGGTCCTGGGCCGGCGCGCTTCGGCGGATATCAAGAAGGGCACCCCGCTCACCTGGTCGATGCTGGACTGATGACCGCTGCCATTCACCCCTTGGAACCGCGAGGCACCGTCTCGGCGGATATACGCCTGCCGGATATCGCGCTCTGGCGGCGGTTCGATATCGAGCATGCCGAGGTCTGGTGCGCCGGGACGGCAGACAGGGATTTGGGCCGGAAGATCGTCGCTGCCCTCGATACCGAGAACCCGGGGGAAAGCGTCGCCGCCGCCCTGCGGGACCTTCCGACGCAATTCGCCATTATCGTCCGATCCGGTCCGCGCCTGGTTTGCGCGGTCGACCGGATCAGAAGCATTCCCTTGATCTGGTCAAAGGCGCCGAACGGAGCGATCGTGATCGCGCAGCAGGGCGACGCCTTGTTCGACGGCCTTGCCGCGCAGGGGGCTCCCCGCCCGACGGTCGACATGCGTCAGGCAAAGGCCGTCGCCATGTCGGGATACACGATCGGTCCGGCGACGCTCTATCACGGGGTCGCGGGGTTGCTGGCGGGCGAGTTTCTGATGGTCCATGACGGACAGGAACCGGTCACCCTGCCCTATTTCCGATATCTTCCCTGGCGGACGGTCCCCGCCTCCCCCGTCGCGGAGGCGGAAAGCAGCGAGGCCTTGGGTGAAATTCTGCTGAACGCGTTGAAGGACACAGTCCGCAAGGCCGATGGCCGCTGTATCGCAGTGCCGCTCAGCGCCGGCCTCGACTCGCGTTACGTCGTCAGCGGGTTGAAGGAACTCGGTTACGAAAATGTGCTGTGCTTTTCCTACGGCCAGGACGGCAATCGCGAGGCCCAGGCCGCGCGGAAGATCGCCCAGGAACTGGGCTATCCCTGGGTCTTCCAGCCCTATGAATTGGGCGCCATGCAATCGGCCTTCCGCGGCGCCGGCTACAAGGCGTTCGTGGACTATTCGGACAGCCTGACCGCGGTCCATTTCCCACAGGATTTCATCGCCATTTCGGAACTTCTCGCCAGGGGCGATCTGCCCCCGGACGCCATGGTGGTGAACGGGCAATCGGGCGACTATCTGACCGGCAACCACATACCCGCATCCCTCGCCGATCTTTCGACGGGCGATACGGCGGACATCCGCCAGGTCGTATCGGCCTTGCTCAGCAAGCATTTCGCCCTTTGGGGGCAACTGCAGGTCCCGGCGCAACAGGCCATCGTCGAAAACCTTCTGAAAGAGGAATTCGATTTGCTGACCAGCGGCGCCCCGCCGATGAAGGCGGGCGACTTGTTCGGTCTGTTCGAGGCATCCGAATATGTGGACCGGCAAAGCAAATATGTGGTGAACGGCCAGCGGTCATACGAAAAGCTGGGCCTGGATTGGGACCTGCCGCTATGGCACGGCGACTTGATCGATTTCTACGCGGCCCAACCGTTAACCGCGAAACGCGGCCAGAAACTGTATCGCGACACGCTGATGCGCATGAACTGGCAAGGGGTCTGGCGCGACATTCCGGTCAACGCAACGCGGCTTCGGCCCTGGTGGCTGCCGCCCGTGCGCAATGCGATGAAACTGCTGCATGCGCCGCTCGGCCGCGACGCCTGGCATCGGTTTGAACGCCGCTATCTCGGCTATTTCATGTCGACGCTGTGTGCCTATGCGGTGAGGCGCTGGTCCGAGGTCGCCCGCGACACCCGCAATCCGCGCTCCGCCATGGCCTATCATGTCGAGGACTATCTGTTGCGGCACGGCGTTACGATGACCGATGTGGAAGAGGCAGGCCGATGACCGCGCGGGACTTCACCCGGGCGGGGTACCGGGAACTGCTTCAGGCGCTGACCGAACGGGGATACCGCCCGGCTACCTTCGCGACCTGCGACCCGAACCTGCCGGACCTCGTGCTGCGCCATGATCTGGATTTCGCGCCCGATCTGGCCCTTCCCCTGGCAGAGATCGAGGCGGAACTGGGCATGACGGCAGCCTATTTCATCCTGCCGGAAACGCCCTTCTATACGATCCGGGACCCGGCGGCGCGGAAGGCGATCAAATCCTTGATCGCGCTCGGCCATGAGGTCGGCCTGCATTTCGACGCGGCGGCCGGTGAGGATACGGCGGAAGCATTGGACCGGGCCGCCTTCGAACAATGCGCCGCTTTGGAGGACATTGCCGGCGCACCGGTCGGTATGATCAGTTTCCATCGGCCCGCGAAAGCGCTATTGGGCCGCAAGGAGGAAATCGGCGGACGCCCGCATACCTATCAGCCCCGGTATTTCAGCGAGATGGGTTATTGCAGCGATTCGCGCGGGCTTTGGCGTTTCGGGCACCCGTTGGAACACGAGGCTGTGGCGGAAAGACGCGCCCTGCAATTGTTGACCCATCCGATCTGGTGGGCGAACGACGACGGCGGAAACCGGGAAGCGGCGCTTGCCCGCTTGGTCGATCGCCTCGGAGACAGTATCAAACCGGCCATAGCGGAAACAGTCACAGGCTACGACCCCGTGACAGGCCGGATAGCTGAATAGAAAAGTCAAAGGCAGCGTAATGAGCATTTCTTGTGCCGTCCTCGGTACCGGCTACTGGGGCAAGAACATTCTCCGCAATCTGGACGCCCTTGGCGCCCTCAGCGGGTTTTTCGACAGCGACGCGGAGGCCCGCGCCGCATTCGGTGCGCAGTACCCGAACGCAACCGTCTATGACAGTGTCGACGCGGTTCTGGCGGACCCGTCGATCCCCGCGGTCGCCATCGCGACGCCGGCGGAAACACATGGAACGCTGGTCCGGCAGGCTTTGAACGCCGGCAAGAACGTCTTCGTGGAAAAGCCGCTCTGCCTGGAAGTCGAGGAAGCCCGCGAGCTGGAAGCCCTGGCCCGGGAGAAGGGCGCCATCCTGATGGTCGGCCATCTGCTGCTGTATCATCCCGCCTTTCTGGCCCTGAAACAGGCGGTCGCGGACGGCGCGATCGGGCGGCTGCGCTATATCTATTCGAACCGGGCGAGCCTGGGTAAAATTCGGCGCAACGAAAACGCCCTGTGGTCCTTCGCGCCGCACGACATTTCGATGATGCTGGCCCTGACCGGACGGATGCCGGACAAGGTCGTCTGCAACGGCGAAGCATGGCTGAGCCCGTCGGTCGCCGATATGACGTTGAGCCATTTCGACTTCGGCGATCAACTGCAGGGGCATATCTTCGTCAGTTGGCTGCACCCGTACAAGGATCACCGCCTCGTCGTGGTGGGAGAATCCGGCATGCTGGTCTTCAACGATACCCTGCCCGGCGAGGACAAACTGCTGCGTTATCCGCACGCCATCGGCTGGAAAGACGACCTGCCGGTGATGGACAAGGCGGAGGCGGAGCCGGTGCCGTACGGCACCGAAGAACCGCTGAGGACCGAAATGGAACATTTCCTGGATTGTTGCGCGACCGCAAAGACGCCGCGCAGCGACGCGGCCGAAGGCGTTCGGGTCTTGAGTGTTCTGGATATGTGCCAGCGCTCGCTGGACACGAAGGCGCCGGTGATGCTGGAGCAATCATGAGCACGATTTCCGCCGACGCCATGATCCACGAAACCGCCATCGTCGACGATGGCGCGACGGTCGAGGACGGCGCCAAGATCTGGCACTTCGCCCATGTCCTGACCCGGACCACCATCGGCGCGGGCTCCGTGTTGGGTCAGAATGTCATGGTCGGGCCGGACGTTCAGGTCGGCAAGGGCTGCAAGATCCAGAACAATGTCGCGGTCTACAAGGGCGTTACCTTGGAGGACGACGTTTTCTGCGGCCCGTCCTGTGTTTTCACCAATGTGCTGACCCCGCGCGCCTTCGTCGAACGCAAGGACGAATTCGCGGCCACCCTGGTGCGCAAGGGTGTCAGCATCGGCGCCAACGCGACCATCGTCTGCGGCACCACAATCGGCCAATACGCCATGATCGGCGCCGGTGCCGTGGTGACCAGGGACGTTCCCGACCACGCCCTTGTCGTCGGCAATCCGGCCCGCCGGATCGGTTGGGTCAGCCGCACGGGCGACCGCCTTGACGACAGCCTGATTTGCCCGCGCACGGGCGAAGCATACCGCATCACCGAAACCGGCCTTGTGAGACTTGATTGAGATGACCGCTGACGCCCCCATACAATTCGTCGACCTGAAAGCCCAGTACGCCGCCTATAAACCGGAGATCGACACGGCGATCCAAACCGTGATGGATCACGCAAGGTTCATCATGGGCCCGGAGGTCGCACAGCTTGAGACCGCCCTTTCCGAATTCTGCGGCGCCAAGCACGTCATCAGTTGTTCCAGCGGCACCGACGCCCTGCTGATGATCATGATGGCGGACGGGATCGGACCGGGCGATGCGATCTTCGTTCCTTCCTTCACCTTCACGGCGACGGCCGAAGTGCCGCTGCTGCTGCGCGCCACGCCGGTCTTTGTCGACGCGGACCCGGACGACTTCAACATGGATGTGGAGGACCTGGAACGCCGGATCGCGGAAGTGAAGGCGGAAGGAAAGCTGACCCCCAAGGGGATCCTGAGCCTGGACCTGTTCGGCCTGCCGGCCGATCACGAAAAGATGCAGGCTGTCGCCGATGCTCATGGCCTGCATTTGTGGACGGATGCGGCGCAAAGTTTCGGCGGGTCGTGCGGTTCCAAGAAAGTCGGCACGATGGGCCGGATGACCGCGACCAGTTTCTTCCCTGCCAAACCGCTGGGCTGCGCGGGCGACGGCGGTGCGGTTTTCACCGATGACGGCGACCTGGCCGACGTGATGCGGTCGATCCGCGCCCACGGCAAGGGCGGGTCGAAATACGATATCGCCCGCGTTGGTCTGAATGCCCGGATCGACACGCTTCAGGCGGCGATACTTCTGGCGAAGCTGCCGCATTTCCAGGCCGAGCTCGAACGGCGCGAAGCGGTCGCAAACGCCTATGACGCCGCCCTGGAAGGGGTGGTGAAAACACCGACGCGTCGCCAGGGCCGAAGCAGTGCCTGGGCTCAATATACGATCCAGGTGGACCCGGCCCGGCGCGACGAAATCGCCGCCAAAATGAAGGAAGCGGGTATCCCGACCGCGGTCTATTATCCCCTGCCGATGCATCTTCAAACAGCCTATCGGCCGCTTGGCGGCGGCGAAGGATCCCTGCCGGTCTGCGAAGCCTTGTCCGGCAAGGTGCTCAGCCTGCCGATGCACCCTTTCCTGACGGAAGGGGAAATCGACCGCATCACAACCGCCGTCAGAAAGGCCGTAGCCTAATCCCATGCAGATCGAGGTTCGATTCCGGCCCGCACGCCTGACGGTTCCCTATGTACTGTCATTCGGAGCGGTTACCCAATTCGACACGTTCCTCGTCAAAGCGACGGACGGACCGCGTGTGGGTTGGGGAGAAATCACGCCCTTGCCGGGATACAGCGATGAGTCCCCGGAAACGGTTCGGAAGGCGCTCGCCGCCGTTTCGGAAAGAACGGTTACTGCGGAGGCTCTCACCGCCGATTGGGGCAAGGAAGCCGCGATGACCGTCAGCGGCATCCTATGCGCGCGCGATCTATTGGAAATCGGCGCGGATGAGGTCCTAGGCTGCGGTTTTGACCCGATCCCCGTCGCCGCGCTGTGCGGCGGCACGGACCCAGACGAAGCGGCCCGGAACGCCAAGGATCTGTGCGACCGGAACTTCACCACGTTGAAGGTCAAGATCGGCGGCAAGCCCCCGGCGGAGGACGCTGCGCGAATCAAGGCCATCGCCGCCGCCCTGACGCCCGGGGTCACGCTGAGAATGGACGCGAATCAGCAGATGAGTTTCGCCGACGCGGAGGCCTTTGCGCCGGCCCTGCAAGGCCTGCCGATAGAGCTTTGGGAGCAGCCGTTCAAGCCGGATCAGGACGAAAGCATGGCTGATCTCGCGGCCTTGTCCCCCGCGCCGTTGATGCTGGACGAATCCATTTGGACACGCACGGATATCGACCGCGCCGCCGATCTCGGCGTTGCCTATGTCAAACTGAAGCTGTGCAAGCATGCAGGCCTGAAGGACAGTATCGACTTGCTGAACCATGCGAAATCACGCGGTCTGAAGGTGATTTTCGGCAATGGAGTCCAAGGCTTCCTGGGCAATCGCATCGAATGTTACGCCTATCGGAAAGCCGGCCTGACGACCGCGATCGAGTCGAACGGCTTCAAGAAGATCGCCGAACCGCCGGCCCATGGCGGGCTCGATCTGACCGACGGCCATGTCCGGGCCACGGGGCCGACGGACCCGGAGGAACTCTTCGCCGAAGCCGTGCCGATCGCGGGGTTCGCGCTTGCGGGATAACGGGATTGCAGTTGACCGCCGCCAAGCGTTCATGCGATGAACACGCATTGATTTTCTTAATTTGCTAAAGTGTCTGATCCGGGATCTAGGAAGGACGATCTATGACCGCGCCAATCGTGTTGGGACTTTCCGCCAGCCTCAGGAATGCAAGGTCCAGTTCCGGTGCCCACCGGCTGCGCGACGAAATTGCCGCGCTTAAGACGCGTGAGCAGTTGGACGAATACCTGAAGGAACAGGCGAACATCCATCTGGACCAGTTCAAGGCCGCGGGCCGGACCGACGGCCTGCCCTTCGACGAAATGTACCGGAACCTGCAACGCAACGGCGGGCAGCGCGGTCTGTCGAACAGTGAAATCGCCCTCGTCGCGGCCCTGTGGGGTGCCCAGGAAAAGGGCTCGGAGATTCGCCATATTCCGTTGCCGGATCATTTTCCGGCCAGCGGTATCCCTGCCAATCTGGACGAGTTGAAGGCGGCCCTGCGCGAAGCGGATGCGATCATCCTGTCGACCCCGGTCTATTTCGGCGATCGCGGGTCCCTCGCCCAGCAATTCATCGACATGATCCGTATGGATGAAGACCTGCAGCGGGACCTGGAAGGCAAGATCTATGCAGGGGTCGCCGTCGGCGCCAAACGGAACGGCGGTCAGGAAACGACCCTGATCTACGCCATGATGGACATGCTGAACCTGGGTTTCCTGGCGGTCGGGAACGACTCCGACACGACCTCGCAATATGGCGGGACGGGTCATGCCGGCGATATCGGCACGATGCCGAACGACACCTATGGAATCAACACGGCGATCGGCACGGGCCGCCGGGTCGGTAGCGTGGCCATGCAGCTCTGGGCCTCGGAACACAGCCGCCTCAGCGACAAGCCGCGCATGGATTTCTGGGTCCTGCAGGACCGGAAGGGCGAAGGCGCATCCGTCGCCGCCCCCTTCTCCAAGGGTCTGGAAGAAGGCGCGCAGACCCGGTTCATGGACATGACCGACCAGACGATCCGGCCCTGCATCGCCTGCGATATCTGCCCGATCCATGTCGGCCCCGACGAGGAATACCGCTGCATCATCAAGAAAAAGGATGACGGTCTGGTCAGCCACCATCGCGATCTGCTGTGGCCGGATATCATCGCGCCCGTCGTCTATTCGCCCCGCAATCGGGACGGCGTCGACAGCGTCTATCAGCAGTTCATGGAGCGGACGCGCTATTTGCGCCGCGGCGACTATGTGTTCACCGACCACCTCGTCGTGCCTTTCGTAATCACCGAAGTCGGTGCGAACGAAATCATGGATATTCGCCTGATGACCTCTTTCGTTCGGCACCACACGGTGCTGAGCAAGCCGGTCATCGGCTATATGCATGAAGGCAAGCTGTTGAACGGCGACGACGTTCGTCGCGATCTTGCCCGTGCCCTGGAGAACGGTCGCCGCCTGACCGTCGGCCGCCTTGCTTCCGTCAGCATCGACATGCTGGCGACCCAGTACCGCCCGGTCGGCTATGTCCTGGCCCAGGCCAAGGACAACGACAAACGTACCGTCACGGCGCGTGAAGCGGCGGTCCAGGACCGGCTGGAACGGCAGCACAAGGAAGCCAGCGAGCGACTGGCCGCCATCGATTCAATTCTGGAAGAAGCCGCCAACAAATAATGCAAAAACTGAAGATTATGATTACGGGTGCTGGGGCTCCCCAGTCGCCCACCTTGATTCGTCAACTCAAGGCCAATGGCGAATATGAAATCGAAATCGTCAGCGTCGATATGGACGGTGAAGCCTGCGGCGGATTTTTTTCCGACGCCTTCCACGTCATTCCGTCGGCCGGGGCCGAAGGTTACAAGGAACGGCTGTTCGATATCCTGAAGGCGGAAAAGCCCGACGCCCTGTTGAACGTATCCGGTGCCGATGTGCGTTTCATCGCCCCGATGAAACGGGAAATCGAGGCACTGGGCATCACCTGCATCTGCTCCGAACCGGAAGCGGTCGCATTGGTGGACAACAAGGCGAAGCTCTACGAACTGGCCGCCACATTGGACGACGTGCCGGTGCCCGACCATTGCACACCCGGCAGCCTGGACGAATTCGTCGAGCAGGCCCGCGCCATGGGTTATCCGGACCGGGATCTGTGTTTCAAACCGCATGTCGGCAAGGGAACGCGCGGCTTCCGCATCCTGACCGAACGTTTCGACAAGCGCGACCTGCTGCTGAACCACAAGCCGACGGCCCGCTATATGGGGCTGGACGAGTTCATCTCGATCTTCAATGACGACCGGCCCTTCCCGGAACTTCTGCTGATGGAAGTGGCGGAAGGCGAGGAAATCGACGCAATGACCATCGCCTATAAGGGCGAGGCACTGCTGACCACCTGTAAGACGCGGGAATCCCACCGTTGGGGCGTGATCGACAAGGCGCAGCACGTCCGCCGCCCCGCGATCGAGAAATCGATTTCCGCCCTCTGCGCCGCAACGCCGCTGGGCTACAACATCAGCGTCCAGTTCATCGACGGCAAGCTTATCGAGATCAATCCGCGGACCAGCACCTTCATCTATCAGGACAACCTGTCGGAACCGTGGCTGGCCATCAAGCTCGCGCTGGGACTCATCAGCCCGGAAGAGGTCAAGGCGGCCTTCGACAATATCGACTACGACCGCCGGATGGTCCGCTATATGGATCAGCTCTTCTTCCATCCGGACCGTAGCTGGTATCAGTAAGTCCCCCATGAACGCCTCCAGACCATCGGCGCGCCGAGCCGCGGGCGCGGTGATCCGCGACGGCGAATTCTGGCTATATGGCGGTTTCGGTGGACGCGGGTCCGTCGCCCCGGACGATGTCGGCACGGATGTCTGGCGCTTCGGGCAAAACGGGTGGTCTCAGGTCGCCGATCAGGTCGAACCGGGTGCACGCTACCCCAGCCTGATCGATCTGGCGGGGACCCTTTGGCGGTTCGGCGGGTGCGGTTGGACCGGTGAACACATCACATTCGAGGACCGCGTCTGGACCTTGGCGGATGATGCCAACTGGGTGGAGATGGGCGAGAACGAGCCGGGGAGCGCGCGCCCGCCCGGCAGATATGTCGCGGCCATTGCGCCGATTCCCGGCGGCTTCTGCATCTTCGGCGGGCATAGCCAATCCCTCGCCCGCGAGAAATTCTTCTACAACGACCTTTGGCTTTTCCGGAACGGCACCTGGACCGAGTGCCGGGGCCTGAGCCCCCGCCCGGACCCGAGTTATGGATTCGGCTGGTGCGTCGCCGGCGAAAGACTGTTCGTCTTCGGCGGTTTCGACGGCAGCAACGACCTCGACACATTCTGGATGCTGGACCTGAAGACGCTGACCCCCGACCACGCGGACTGGCAGCCCCTTCCGAAAGGACCGCACGCCCGGTTTTGTCCGGCACTCGGCGCGACCGATCGGGGGATCGTCCTGTTTGGCGGCCGTTCGAAATCCCAATCCCGCCTGAACTATGCCGATACGTGGATTTTCGATCCCGAGCATTCGGAATGGTCCGAATTTTCAGGGCCCGCGCCGATCTACCACGCAAAACCGGCCTATGCGTCGGACGGGCATATGATGATGCTGTTCGGCGGCGAAGGTCCCGTGGGGCATTTGAGCGATTTGTGGCGATTCGACGCGGACGGGTGGACCATGCTCGAGCCGCCGTCGCCCGACGATCCGGTGCATTGGCCGGTGAATTGATAGGGCCGCGAACACGATGACCACGGCAATCTTGTTCCTGGACCTTGAATCCGGTTGGGGCGGGTCTTCCCGATCGCTCATGAACATGGTCGCGGCCCTGGACCGGAAACTCTGGAAGCCCGTGGTCGTCTTGCGCAAGGACGGGCCGGCCGTGGCCCATTACGAAGCCGCCGGAATAGATTTCGTCGTCGAAACCGAGCTTCCCTCCTTCCGGCCATCGGAACGGAAGAACCTGATTTCCTGGCTGCTCTATCGATGGGCCGCACGGAAACTGCCCGGCGCCCTCAACCGCCTGCAAGCACTGGCGGAAAAGCATGACTGCCGCCTTATTCACGTGAATCACGAAAGCCTCGCCCTGGCGGGGCGCGCCCTTGCGAAACGCTTGGGCTTGCCGTGGGTCTGCCATATTCGGACCCAGCTGATTCCGGGTTTCTTTGCCCGCTCCCTGGCCCGGATGATCGCGACACAGGCAAGTCATCTCGTCTTCATTTCGGAACCGGTGGAGTCGCATTTCCGGTCTCTGCTGCCGTCGCGCGATACGGGTGCCGCGGGTAGCGTGCTCTACAATATCTGCCTGCCGCCGCCGGCGGGGTCCGAGGAACCGGATTGCATGGCCGGCTTCCAGGACGGGTTGAAGGTCATCTCGCTAAGCAACTTCTCTCCCAACCGAGGCGTGGACCGTGTCGTCGAGATCGCAACCGTGCTGAAGAAACGGGGTATCGAGGATATCCGCTTCTTTCTGTTCGGCCGGCCCGCCCACCGCCATCCGGTTACCGGCAAGCCCGCGCCCTATTATCAGTCGATTGTCGATACGATCGCCGAGAACGGCTTGCAGGACATGGTGATGCTGCCCGGCCATATCGCCAATCCGAACGGGGCTCTCAGCCATGGTGACGCCCTGATCAAGCTGACGCGGCAGCAGAACCCCTGGGGCCGCGACATCATGGAAGGCATCGCGGCCGGCATTCCGGTCATTACTCTCGGTCATTTCGATAAATTCGTGGAGATGGGACGGAATGGCTACCTTGCCGCCGAGTACAACCCGGAAAGCATCGCTGATTTCCTGACCCGTCTTCGGAACGACCCGGAATTGCGTGCCGAGTTCAAGACACGGAACAAGGAAAAGGCCGAAACGCTGTTCGGGCCGCAGCGCATGGCCGATGGAATCGGCCGGGTCTATGACTCGGTTCTGGCGCGGCGATAATGTCTCCCTTCAACCATGAAGACTAAAGTCGCCTTGATCCTGCCGAGTTTCGCCGGCGGGGGTGCCGAACGGGTGATGCTCCAACTCGCGGGATCGCTCGATAGGGATCGGTTCGAACCCATTCTCGTGGTGCTGAACGGCGAGGGGGATCTTGCTTCGGCGGTTCCAAGCGATATCCGAATAATCGACTTAGAAAGCCCGCGACTGCGCCACGCGATCGGCGCATTAGCCAATACCCTTCGGGAGATACGGCCCGATGTCGTGGTTTCCACGATGGGATACCTGAACTTGGCGATACTCGCCTTCGTCAAACCGCGCCTGCCCGGAAACATAAGCTATCTCGTCCGGGAAGCGAATTTGCCCGAAGCGTCTTTGGCCACCTTTCCCGCCGGGGCTTTGGGCAGGATTGTCGGGCGCTTGGCCTACCGCCTGCTCTACAATCGCGCGGAACGGGTCATCTGCAATTCCCATACGGTCGCCGCCAAACTCCGCGCGCTGGGCGTCAAAGAAGATCGGATTGCACAGGTCGACAACCCCGTCGATGTCACCGCGCTGCGTAACAGGGTCGACTACGCCGCCGCCCGGCCGGCGGGAAGGCATTTCATCTCTGCCGGACGGCTGACCCATCAAAAGGGTTTCGACCTGCTGATACCCTGGTTCGCGGAAATGCCGCAGGACTGCCGCCTGACCATTCTAGGGGACGGCCCAATGCGCGCGCGCCTGGAACAATTGCGAGCCGAACACGGCCTGACGGATCGTATTGAGATGCCCGGCTTCGACAAGGCGCCATGGCAGCGGATCGCCCAAGCGGATGCCTTCCTGATGCCGTCCCGCTGGGAAGGCATGCCGAATGCCGCCCTTGAGGCGCTCGCCCTCGGCACGCCTGTCATCGCGACCCGCACCGCCGGCGGCTTGCCGGAACTCGCCGCCGATGTTCCGGCGGGGTCCTTGCTGATCGCCGAAGGCAAAGAAGATTTCCTCGCCGCCATGCAATCCCTACCCCCTCGGCCGGAACTGGGGTGGGAGCGACAGTCCTGGCTGCCACCGCGATTTGAGAAGGCACAGGTCATCGAGAAATATGCGCATTTGATCGCCGGAGCCCGGGAATCATGACCGCCGGCCGCATTGTCCTCGTCCTCGCCGTCGCCTTGGCGATCCGCGCCCTGTATGTGCTGGTGGTCTATCTGCAGTTCGGCGCCGACGGCCTGATGGGACCGGATTCCCACGCCTTCATCCAGGCGGCGCAATACCTCGCCGACGGCGGCAGCTACATGCAGGTCGCCGTCGCATCGGGCCCCGGCATCGGGTTGGACCTGATGCCCGTCCCCTTCCTGGTGATGTCCTGGACCTTGAGCGCCGGCATGCCGCCCGACCCGCTGGGTTATGTTTTGCTGCAGATTCCGGTCGATGCGGCGACCTGCGTCATCGCAGGCATGCTGGCGGAACGGTTGCGCCCCGGCAGCTTCCTCATCGCCGGGCTGATCGGTGCCTTCAACCCGACTCAAATCGTGGTGGCGGGGCTGTTCTATACGGATACGCTTTTCCTGTTTTTCGTTGCCGCGGGCCTGCTCACGACAGTGATCTGGCTCGAGCGCCGCGACGCCAAGAGCACGGGCGCCATGGGAATCGCCTGGGGCCTTGCCCTGGTGACACGGCCTTTCGTCCAGCATTGGCTGATGTTGAGCCCGTTGATTCTGCTGCTCCTCGCCCTGTTGCGGAACCGAACCGCCTGGCTGCGCAGCGCGCTCGGCCTGGCCGCCACGCTGTTGCTGTGCGTCGCGATCGCCTCACCGGTCATGCTGCGCAACCAGGAAGCCTTCGGCTCCGCCCGCCTGCACGCCCAGACCGGTGCGCATCTTCTGTTCTGGGTCGCCCCCCTGATCCGGGAATACGAAACCGGCATTCCCATCGAGCAAACGGAAACCGAATGGCGAGCCGAACTTCTGCAGACCCCCGCCCACCGCGCGGCGCAGAACCCGTTCCAGGAATCCGATGCGATGACCGCCCTCGCCGGGGAAAAACTGAAGGAGCTCGGCATACCCGCCGTTCTTTCCGCCTGGGTGAAGGGAGCGGTCCTGAATCTAGCCTCTCCCGCCAGCACCATTTCCCCGCTGCTTTCCGAACTGCCGCGCCAAGGGTTCTACGATACGCCCGGCGACAGCCTTGCCGACAAGGTCTGGAATTTCCTATTCGATAATGAGGGGGCGCTCTACACCGCCCTCCTGCTGATCAGTGCGGCGCCGATACCGGTCGCATTGCTGCTGGCATGCCTTGGCTTCGCCGTCTGCCTGCGCGGCGGCAGGGCCACGGCGATCCCCGCTGTTCTGTTATTCCTTTGGGCAGGCTATACGTTGGGTCTGAACGGCCCTGTTTTCAGCCCGAAATACCGTTTGCCACTGGAACCGGTCTGGGTCGTCATGACCGCGATCGGCCTTATGGTGTGCCTCGAACACTACCTGCCG
This sequence comes from Hwanghaeella sp., assembly GCF_965227365.1. Taxonomy (GTDB): domain Bacteria; phylum Pseudomonadota; class Alphaproteobacteria; order UBA8366; family Aestuariispiraceae; genus Hwanghaeella. The sequence continues at coordinate 37,084 of NZ_OZ245754.1, read as the reverse complement.
TCTTTCCGCTGGCCGGGAACAAACCGGTGACCAGGGAGTACCCACCATGTGCGGATTAGCCGCCCTCGCCCAACCGGGCCGCAGGTTCGACGCATCCCTGCTGGAGCGGATCGACTCCGCATTGTTCCACCGTGGCCCGGATTCGGGCGGCGCCGTATCCGAGGACGGATGCGCCCTCGTCTTCCGGCGTCTTGCGATCATGGACCCCGAGCCCGCCTCGGACCAGCCGATGTCCGATGAGCAGGGCGAGATCACCCTTGTTTTCAACGGGGAGATCTACAATTTCCGAGCCCTGCGCGCGGAGTTGGAATCGCTGGGTGTCCGGTTCCGTACCAAGGGCGATTCCGAAGTCGTCCTGAACGGCTACCGGCAATGGGGCGAAGACCTGTTCGAGCGCCTGGAAGGCATGTACGCAATTTGCCTTCTGGACCGGCGCCGGGGTGTGCTGCTGGCCGCGCGCGACCCGCTCGGCATCAAGCCTCTTTACGCGGCGAGCAAGGGCGACCTGCATGTCTTTGCCAGCGAAGTGAAGGCGATCAGCCCCTTGGTCGGGGCGGAGGCGGATCTCAACGCCCTGCCCGAACTTCTGACTTTCGGCTGGGCGGCCGGATCACTTTCCAACTACAAGGGAATAGAGCGGGTTCCCGGTGGAACACTGATCACCATCGACCTGCAGACAGGCAATCGCAGGGACCGCCGGTTTGCCGACCCGTTGGATACGCTCAATCAACAACGGACAGCGACGGAGGAAGACGCCCATAATGCCGTCCTTGCCTCCCTCAACGCCCATCTGATGAGCGATGTCGGGTACAGCCTGCAGCTCTCCGGCGGCGTCGATTCCAGCCTGATCGCCGCCCTGGCCGCCGAAGCGGCGGGAACCCGCCTGGACAGTTACGCGGTGAAACTGGACGATCCGGCGCTCGACGAAGGAGAATACCGCAAGCCTGTCGTCGAACGGTATGGCCTAAATCACCTTGAATGGAATGTCAGCGGCCGGAATTTCGCCGATATGCTGCCCGACGCCGCCAGGGCGATGGAAGGCCCGGTCCCGCATGGCGGATGCGTAACGCTCTACGGCCTATGCGGTGAAATCAAGAAACGGCACAAGGTCGTCCTGACCGGCGAAGGCGCGGACGAAATGTTCGGCGGATATTTCCGCTATTCGATCTGGCAGAAGCTGGCCCGGCAGGAAGCGATCGACCGGGCCTGGCCCGCCTTCCTGCCCTTGCCGAATATCTGGCCCTTCAAAGGCATTAGGAAATTGCACGGACGGGATTTCGCCGCCTATGCGGCCCTGTACGAAAACCTGAACGCGATGGCGGATATTTTCCCGGACCTGCTGCCCGCGGCGCCGGGCGCACGGGAAGCGGCATCGGCACGTTTCGACGATTTCCGCGACCGGCTGTTCGCGGTCGACCAGACCGCCTATCTGGAATCCCTGCTGGTGAGGCAGGACAAGATGAGCATGGCGCAGTCGGTCGAGGCACGCGTGCCTTTCGTCCATACGCCGCTGCTGCAGGTGGTGAATGCCCTGCCGAATGAGATGCGGGTGCCGGGCGGCCAGACGAAACCGATCCTGAAACACTTGGCCGAACAGCACCTGCCTCATGACCTGATCCATCGGCGCAAGGTCGGTCTGCTGCTGCCCTACAAGCGCTGGGCGGCGGACGAAGCGGGCTTGGGCCGATACCTGTCGGACCTGACCGACCCGAACGGGAAACTGCGCAGCTTTGCCGACGGCAACAAACTGGATAAGGCAATCGCAGATTTCCGTGCCGGACGGAGCGAGGGTCTGCCGCGGATCTTCGCCCTGATCAATATGGAGATCTGGCTGCGCAGTGTCGGCTGACATCCAGCCACGGACAAATCGCCTTTCGCACAAGCCCGGCCGAAGCCGGGCTTTTTCTTTTTGATCAGGCCGGATGCCGGCTGGCGGAACCCGGCCGGCGCTCGCTCATTTCCGCATCAGCGGTCGCCGACGGATCCAGAGCCGCCATGGCGTCATGCTGGCTGAGGAAGATGGCCCCCGTCAGATGGGCCAGAAAATCAGTTTTCTTCAGCTTGTCCATGACCGGTCCTTTGACCTCGGACAAATGGAAAGTCACCCCGGCCGCGTGCAGCCGGTCGTTCAACCCTTCCAGACCTTCCAGGGCACTGGAATCGATCGTATTCACGGCGGAGCAGATCAGCACCACATGTTTCACCGTCGCGCTGGCGACGGCCTGATCATACAGCATGTCCTCCAACCAACGGGTATTGGCGAAGTACAGGCTTTCGTCGACACGGACGCTCAACACCTTCGGGCTTGTGACGACGTCGTGCCGTTTCACATTCCGGAAATGATGCGTGCCGGGCACCTGCCCAACAACGGCGAAATGCGGACGGGCCGTGCGTCCCAGAAACAGGATCAGCGACAGGCCGACGCCGGTGATGATCCCTATTTCCACCCCCATGCCCAAAACCATCAGGATCGTGGCCGCCATGGCCGCGAAGTCCGTTTTCGAATAGTTCCAGGTCCGGCGCAGGGCCCCCAGATCGACCAGCGACAGCACCGCGACGACGATGGTCGCCGCCAAGGTCGCCTTGGGCAGTTGATGGAACAACGGCGTCAGGAACATCGCCGTCAGGCCGATCCCGACCGCCGTCATGACGCCCGCCAGCGGCGTCCGTGCCCCGGCATCGTAGTTGACCACCGAACGGGCAAAACCGCCGGTTACAGGATAACCGCCGCTGACCGCCGCCGCCACATTCGCCGCCCCCAGGCCAAGCAATTCCCGGTTCGGGTAGACCCTCTCGCGACGCTTTGCCGCCAGGGTCTGTGCGACCGACACGCTCTCAACGAAACCGACAATGGAGATCAGGATCGCCGACGGCATCAACTCCCGCCACAGATCGATCTCCACCGGTGGAAGGGAGAAGGGCGGCAGGCCCTGCGGGATCGCGCCGACAACCTTGACCCCGGCTTTATCCAGACCAAGGAATTGCACCGCCAGGATCGTCGCAATCACCGCCGCGACCGGCCCGGCCTTGGCCAGGGCATCCGCCAATTTCGGTCCAAACCCGATTGATTTCAGCAGCGGCTTCAGTTTCGCGCGCACCCAGAACAGGAACGCCGTCGCCAGGACACCAATCACGAGGGTCGGGATATTTACTTCCCCCGCATGGGCGGCAAGGGATTCGACCAGTTCCACCATCGTGTGACCGGAGGCGTTCACGCCCAGGATATGCTTCAACTGGCTTGCCGCGATGAGCAGCCCCGACGCGGTGATGAATCCCGATATCACGGAATGACTGAGGAGGCTGGCGAGGAAACCGAGCCGAAGCAGTCCCAGCAGGACAAGGAACAGCCCGGACATAAAGGCAAGCGCCAGCGCCGCCGAGGCATAGTCGACAGTGCCGCTTGCCGCGACATTGCCGATCGCCGCTGCCGTCATGAGGGAGACGACCGCGACCGGACCGACCGCGAGCGCGTTGGAGGACCCGAAAAGCGCATAACCCGCCAAAGGCAGCATGCTGGCATAGAGACCGACTTCCGGCGGCAATCCCGCAAGCAGGGCATAGGCCAGGCTTTGCGGGATCAACATGATGGTCACGATGATCGCGGCCAGGGCATCGCCGTGAAAAGCCTCGGCATCGTAACGGCGCAGCCAACCGATGCAGGGAAGAGCCCGCTCAATCATACCGGTCTTATCCATCGCGTCAGGGTTAGTTCACGATTTCCGGTTTCGCGACCTTCGGCTTCACAAGCCATTCGCGGCCACGCAGCATGCCTTCCCAATAAACGGGGGGAAGGATCTTCTCCTTCAGCAGCCAGGCAAGGCGGCTGGGCTGTTTGCCGTTGATCAGCCATGACGGGAAACTGGGCAGCAGCTTGCCGCCATAGCCGAACTCGGCCAGCACGATCTTGCCTCGTTCGACAGTCAGCGGGCAGGAGCCGTATCCGTTATAGTGCGAAACGCCGGATCCCTTGCCCATGTCGGTCAGGACGTTCTGGGCGACGACCGGCGCCTGCATGCGGGCCGCGGCAGCGGTTTTCGCGTTGGGCGCGTTCATTACATCGCCCAGGCTCCAGATATTTTCGTAGGTCTTATGCCGAAGCGTATTCTGATCGACATCGACCCAGCCGGCCGCATCCGCCAAGGGGCTGACCCGGATGAAGTCCGGCGCGCATTGCGGCGGACAGACATGGATCATGTCGAAGGACCGTTCCACGGTTTCGGTCTTGCCTTCCCCATCCGTCTTCGTGAACCAGGCCTTCTTCGCCGGCCCATCGATGGCGGTGAGGTTGTGACTGAACATCAGGTTGGCATTGTATTTTTCGACATATTCCATCAGGGCCGGGACATAGTCCTTCACACCGAACAGAACGCCGCCGGCATTGTAGAAGCCTATATCGATGTTCTTGAGCACGCCCTGACGGTGCCAATGATCGGCCGAGAGGTACATCGCCTTTTGCGGCGCGCCCGCGCATTTGATCGGCATCGGCGGCTGCGTGAACAGCGCCGTTCCCTCGCGCATGCCGCTCACCAGTTTCCAGGTATAGGGGGCGAGGTCGAACCGATAGTTTGACGTGACGCCGTTCTTGCCCAGCGTGTCATCCAACCCTTCGACCTTGTGCCAATCCAGCTTCAAGCCGGGACAGACCACCAGCCGGCCGTATTCGATCACCCGGCAGCCTTCCAGCAGAACCGAGTTCTTGTCCGGTTCGAAAGCAGCAACCGCGGCCTTGATCCAATGCACATTGCCGGGAAGAACGGAGGACAAAGTGCGGACGGTTTCATCCGCCTCGAACACGCCGCCGCCGACAAGGGTCCAGCCCGGCTGATAGTAATGAATGTCGGCGGGATCGATGATTGCGACATCAAGGTCCGGCGCCCGAGCCAGCATCGACGAGGCGACGGATATCCCCGCGGCACCGGCACCGACGATTACCACGTCATATTTGCCGTCAACGGCCCCGCTTGGCATCTTGCCCTTGTTGGCGACGCGGCGGACCACGCCCGACATGTCGTAACCGGCCTGCTTCGCTTTCGTCAGGACATCCGGCAAGGCAATTTTTCCCGCCCGGCTCAGTGACCACAGCGTAATTGAGCGCGTGCCGGTGCGGCAGTAGGCGAATACCGGTTTCGGCGCGCCGTCCAGAAGCGTGCCGAAGGCATCCGCGTCTTCATCGGTTACCTTGCCGCTCTCGACCGGAAGATAGTGGCATTCCAGCCCCGCCTTCTTCGCGACTTCCTCAATTTCATGGAACAGCGGCTGGTCGTTCCCCTCACCGTCCGGGCGGTTGCAGACAATCGTCTTGAACCCCGCCCGCGCGATCTCCGCGATATCCGTCGGAGCAATCTGAGGGGAGACACTGATTTCCGTATCGACCGTATTAATTTTCATCACTCGTTTCCTTCCGAGACATCTGCGCCGATCAAAGCGCGTCCAACGGAATCTTCAGATAGCGGGTGCCGTTGTCTTCCGGCGGCGGCAGTTCGCCCGCCCGCATGTTTACCTGCACCGACGGCAGGATCAGCATGGGCATGTCCAACTGCTTGTCCCGTTCCGTGCGCATTTCTACGAAGGCGTCCTCGTCGACGCTGTCGTTGACATGGATGTTTTCCTTCCGCTGCGCGCCGACGGTCGTTTCCCACAGATATTCACGGCCGCCCGGCGCATAGTCGTGGCACAGAAACAGGCGGGTATCCTCGGGAAGGGACAGGATCTTCTTGATCGACCGGTAAAGCTGACGCGCATCGCCGCCGGGAAAATCGCACCGCGCGGTTCCGAAATCAGGCATGAACATCGTGTCGCCGACAAAGGCTGCATCGCCGATCACATAGGTTGCGCAGGCGGGCGTATGACCCGGCGTATGAATAACCGTCGCTTCCAATTCGCCGATATGGAAGACCTCGCCATCCTCAAAAAGGTGATCGAACTGGCGGCCGTCGGTCTCGAAAGACTCTTCTGCGTTGAAGACCTTCTTGAAGACCCCCTGGACCACGTCGATCCGCGCGCCGATACCGATCTTCCCGCCGAGCTTTTCCTTCAGGTAGGGCGCCGCGGTCAGATGATCCGCGTGGACATGGGTTTCCAGGATCCATTCGATCTTGAAATCTTCGGATTTCACGAATTCGATCAATTCGTCCGCCGATTTGGTCGAGGTGCGACCCGATTTGGGGTCATAATCCTTCACGGAATCGATGATCGCCGCATGTTTCGTCGTCGGGTCCCAGACCACGTGCGACGCGGTAAAGGTCGCTTCATCGAAAAATGTCTTCACACTCGGTTTCATCTCTTTCCTCCAACGGCGTTTGTGATGCCGGCCCCCGCGCTGCAGCGGCACATCATAGGACAATGCCGCCCGGTCACTGATTGATGACAGCGGACCGCTCGCGTAATCCTTGCGATCAAGGGCAATCCAGGCCGGTTGGCCCGGTGCAGATACTGTCAGCTGCCATCATGCTCTTGCCGGGGCGGGATGTATGTGACTAAGTCACGCATTCGTGAGGTGTCCTCGGATCGAATGCTTTTTTGGGAGAGGGGGGTCATGACGGATTGGATAGACCGGTTTCCGGACTTGGCGGCGCTGCCTGATGCGGACCGCGCCATTCTCTCGGAAAACGCGCAGCGCGTGACCCTGCCTGCGGGAACGACCGTCTTCGCACCGGGGCATGCGGCGGAAAGCTTCCTTCTGGTTCTGGACGGGACCGTCCGTGTGCAGCAGACCTCGGCCTCGGGCCGGGAAATCGTGCTTTACCGCGTATCGGGCGGGGAAACCTGCATCATGACGACCGCCTGCCTGCTGTCCGATGAAATGTACAGCGCCGAGGGCGTTACCGAGTCCGTCGTCCACGCGGTCGCCGTCCCCAAAGGCACTTTCGAGGAAGCCCTGGCACGATCAGCCGGTTTCCGCCGCGTCGTCTTCGCCGAGTATTCCCACAGGATCTCGGACGTGATGCATGTTGTAGAGGAAGTCGCTTTCGAACGTCTGGATAAACGTCTGGCGCAGCGTCTTCTCGCCCTCGCGTCGCGGGACGGCACACTGACGGTTACCCATCAGGACCTGGCCACCGAATTGGGCACGGCCCGTGAGGTCGTCGGCCGCCAATTGAAGGAATTGCAGCGCCGGGGGTTCGTCTCGCTGGCCCGCGGGTCCATTTCGATCATGGACCGGGACGGCCTGGAGGCTTTGGCGACGCTTTAATCCACCAGGGCCTGATAGCTCAACACCCTGAGTTGCCGCCTCAATGTATAGGTGCTGGACGGCGCGAGCTGCGTCATCAGTATCACCGTCATCTCTTCGGCCGGGTCGACCCAGAAGGCGGTCGACGCCATGCCGCCCCACGCATATTCGCCGGGACTGCCGATAATTTTCGCCTTGGCCGGGTCCAGCATCACCGAAACGCCCAGGCCGAAGCCGATCCCCTCGAATGTCGTTTCCGAGAAATGCGCCTGACCGCGGCTCGCCAGATCCCCGCCCATATGGTTGGAGACCATGCTGTCGAATGTCTTCCGGCCCAACAGCCGACCGCCGTCATAACAACCTCGCGCCAGCATGGCGGAGGCGAAGCGCTGAAAATCACCCATGGTCGACAACAAGCCGCCGCCGCCGCTCTCCAGCGTCGCCTCTTCCGGCCGACGCGGGCCATCCTGTTTTGGCAATTCCAACGTGCCGCCCTCGGGCGTCGGCGCGTAGAGCTTGGCGACGCGGGGATGAAGCCCCTCCGGCAAACCGAATCCCGTCTCTGTCATGCCAAGCGGGTCCAAAATCCGTTCCCGGAAGAACTCGCCCAAGGTCTTGCCGGAAATCACCTCCACCAGCCGGCCCAGAACATCCGTCGAATAGCCGTAGGACCATCGCGCGCCCGGCTGAAAGGCAAGTGGCAGGTCACATAGGCGGGTCAGGGCGTCGGCCATCGTCTCACCGGTATCGAACCGGAACCCGTTCGCGGCCAGGGCCTGCTCCAGCGCATCCCCTTTCGGCGCGCCATAGAGGAATCCCGACTGGTGTGTCATCAGGTCGTGCACCGTCACCGGGCGCGCCAATTCCTCGATGTCATCCAGGTCGTGACCGGGGCCCTTCCAGACGCCCTTGGAGCCGACCGCCGGGATGAAGTCGGCGACCGGTTGATCAAGCTGGAACGCGCCCTCCTCGTACAACATCAGGGCGGCCACCGTGGTGAGGGGCTTGGTCATGGAATAGATGCGCCAGATCGTATCGTCCTCGACCGGCAGGTTGCCTGCGATATCGCGCAGACCGTGGCGGGCGGAATAGGCGATTTCACCCCTTCGAGAAATCTGAACCGCCAGGCCCGCGAGCCGACCGCTTTCCACATGGTCGGCCATCCAGGCATCGATATTGGCGAGGCGCTCCGGCGAAAATCCGAGATGCTGCTGCGTTTTCCTGTCGATACCGCCCATGCGGTTTTCTCCTATATCCAATGCGCGGGCATCTTGCGGGTCGGGCACCGCACGGCCAAGCTGCAAACATGAAAAATGACATCGTCATAGTATTCCCGGATGCGGGTCCCGGCACGGAGTCACTGTTCCAAGGTCCTTTGCGCGAGCGGATTGAAAAGGTCGGGCGCCTCGAGATTCATCAAGGCCAGCCCAAGGACGACGAGGATTTCATCTCCCGGATCGGCGATGCCCAGGCGGTGATCCTGGGTTGGCGCCTGTCGCGCGACGTTCTGCGCGCAGCGAAGAATCTGCAGGTCATCGCCTTCACGGGCATCGGCGCCGGGGACAATGTGGACCTGGCACTGGCGCGCAGTTTGGGCATAACCGTCTGCAACACGCCGGGTTACGCGGATACGACGGTCGCGGAACATACAATTGCGTTGATGCTCGCCGCGGCGCGGAACGTCGCCATTGGCGACCGGGAAATGAAGAACGGATTATGGAATCAGTCACGGTCGGGTTTCGATCTGTATGGCAAGCGCTTGGGAATTGTCGGCACCGGCGGCATCGGCGCGCACGTCGCTACCCTGGCAAAGGCGTTCGGCATGACCGTGACGGCCTGGACCGCCAACCCGTCGCCGGGGCGCGCGGCCGATCTGGGCGTGACGTACACCGACCTCGATACCGTGTTTGCGACCAGTGACGTCGTCTCCCTGAATCTGGCCTTGATGCCCGAAACCGAAGGCTTGATCACCGCCGATCATCTTGCCCGTCTTCGGGACGGGGCCTTGCTGGTCAACACGGCACGCGGCGGTTTGATAGAAGAAGCGGCGCTGATGGCGGAATTGTCATCGGGCCGGATATCCGCCGCGCTCGACGTTTTCCACACAGAGCCTTTGCCCGCCGACCATCCGATACGGACATTGCCGAATGTCGTCCTGACGCCGCATACCGGATACAATACGCCGGAAGCCTTGGGAGAAATCTATCGACTGGCGGTCGATGCGATCGAAGCCTATTTCGCCGGAACCCCGGTCAACGTGGTCAACTGATCGGATCAACCAACCGTTTCATGGCGGTGGGCGAATTCCTGGAACTCCGCAAGACCGACGATTTCGCAAAATTCCGCGTAGGAAATCTGCGGCGCGATCCCCTGCGGCGATCCCTGCGCCTTCAAGTGGTCCAGCGCCGACCGCACGGCGGCAGCCGCCGTGAAAAGCGTCGTGACCGCATAGAGTGCCATGCAGAACCCCATCTGCTGCAAATCCGACAAGGTCAGATTGGCGGCATCCGTCCCATCCACAATGGAAACGATCTTCGGCGCATCAAGGCCGGCGGCGATCCCTTCCACCTCTTTCCGGGTCTTCACGCCGTCTACGAACAACAGGTCGACGCCCGCATCGGCATAAGCCCTGGCCCGGTCCAACGCCGCGTCCAGACCTTCCGGCTGAAGCGCATCGGTTCGCCCGATGATGACCACGTCGGACCCGGCTTCCGCACGTGCCTCCACCGCGGCTTTCAGGCGCAGCACGCCTTCCTGACGGGTGACCAACCGCACGCCGGACAGTTGGCCGCAGCGCTTCGGACTGATCTGATCTTCGATATGCATCGCGCCCGCACCGGCCTGGATGTATTCGCGGACCGTGCGGCGCATGTTCAACGGGCCGCCATAGCCCGTATCCGCATCCGCGATCACCGGGATACCGACCGCGCGTACCATCGCGCGGGCATGATCGGCCATTTCCGTTTGGGTGAGGATGCTCAGGTCCGGCTGCCCGACCCGGGCCGCGGTCGCCCCCAACCCGGTCATATAGACCGCGTCGAAACCCGCCTTCTCGACCAGACGGGCGGTCAGCGCATCCGGCGCCCCGGGGGCGGCGACGATTTTGCCGTCGGCAAGACGTGCGCGCAGGCGGGAAGCGGCGGCCATCAGGGGCGGTAGGGGCGGGTTCGACATGAAATTTCCTCCGGCGTTTCTTTTTCGCCGGGGACGCTACCCGCTATCCGTAGACCCGGCAATAATGCTCCCAGGCGCGCTCCAGCGGACGGCCCCATCCGTTGACCTTGTTCGATTTTTCAACCTCGCCGGCGCTCAGGAAATCCGGTTCGCCCATCGCCATGGCATCGGCCTGAAGTTGTCCGTTGTCACGCATGCAAACTGAGATGAAGACGGATCGCGGTACGGTCTCGCCCACGCAGATGGCGCCATGCCGCTTCAACAACGCCGTGTTGCCCTTTCCCAAGCACCGCGCCAGGGAGGCCCCCATCTCGGGATTGAAGATCAGCATGGACGTATCGCCGAACTCGTCCTGGCTGTCCCAGAACGGAACCTCCGGCCCGATCACTGCACCGAGGTGATAGATCGGCCGCAAGGGGGTTCCGGTCGCGGCAAAGGGCATGATCGCGGGCGCATGGTGATGCACCACGGACCCGACATCGGGGCGCGCCTTGTAGATTTCCGAATGGATGAAGCGTTCAAGATAGGGATGCCCCTCACCCGCGACGACCTTGCCGTCCAGGTCGAATTCCAGGAGCGTTTCATCGGAGACCTGCGCCGGACTGGTGGAGCGGGACAGGAAGAACCGATCCGGACGGTCGGGATGCCGGGCGCTGACATGGCCGAAAACGTCCAATACGCCCTCGCCCGCCAGGATGTGGTTGCCGAGAACGACGTCCCGGCGGATCTGTTCTACAGTTGTCATGACACTCCCCCAAAAAGGATCGGCCGCAGGAAGATGGTCGCCAATCCGGCGACCAATAGGATGAGCCGTACGGGTACGGAAAGCAGCCCTTTCAGATACCCCTCCTGTGCCGCCACCACCATCGACAGCCCGATCGCCACCAGGATGAAGGCGGAGGCGATTTCGAAAGGCGTGCCCTGCAGGATCAGGGCCGGGTCGTGCACGAAGGTGAAAGGAACCAGGAAGGCGCCGATGGCGATGCGCACGGCGACGCCCGCGATTTTCAAAGGCGGCGCGTCGGCCAATGCACTCGCCGCATAGGCCGCCACCGCGACCGGCGGGGTCAGTGCCGACATCACCGCGAAATAGAGCAGAAAGAGATGCCCGGCCATCAGGTCGATGCCCAATTGCTGCATCACCGGCGCGATCAGGACCGCCGCCAGGATATAGGCGCTGGGCGTCGGCATGCCGAGGCCGAGCAGCAGCGTCAGTCCCGCCGCAACGATCAGCGAGATCAGGACACTGTCGCCGGATACCAAAAAGACGAGGACTCCGAACTTTGAAGCCAGTCCCGTCATCGTGATGCCGCCGATTACCAGACCCGCCGCTGCGCAGGCCCCGACCACCGCGACGGACTTCACGCAGGTATCGGCCAGAATGTCGAAGACAACGGCGGGTTTCAGGCGGGTATCCTTGCGCACCATGGAGACCGCGACGACCGCGAGCGTACCATAGATCGCCGCATAGGTCGGCGTATACCCCTCGACCAATGCCCAGGTGATGACCACCAGCGGCACCATGAACAATCCGCCGCGTTTCAGGGTTTCCAGAACCGGTGGGATCAGAGACGGGTCGAGTCCCTCCAACCCTATCTTGTTGGCCCGCAGGTGAACCTGAAGATAGATCGGGATGTAGTAGAGCAGGGCCGGCAGGACCGCCGCGAGCGCGATGTCGAGATACTCAATGCCGGTATATTCGGCCATGATGAAGGCGGCCGCCCCCATCACCGGCGGCACGAGGCTGCCGCCCGTCGAAGCCGCGACCTCGACCGCGCCGGCGAAGGTGGAACTGTACCCCAGCCGCTTCATCATAGGGATCGTCACCGAACCGGTCGTGACCACGTCGGATGTCGGGCTGCCGGAAATGGTCCCGTACATGCCGGACGAGATCACTGCGATCTTCGCTGGTCCGCCCTTCGTCCCGCCGGTCAGGCTGGCCGCGATGTCGAAGAAGAAGTCCGCCCCGCCGGTCTTTGCCAGAACCGTACCGAACATGACGAACAGGAAGGCATAGGTCGCCGCGACGCGCAGCGGCACGCCGAACAATCCGTCGGTCGTAAAAACCATGATGTCGAGAAAATGGGTATAGGTGATCACGCCATGCCCCATCGGGCCGCCGAGCAGATCACCGAAAAGATTGTAGGCGATGAAAAGCAGGACGATGGCCGTCAGGCCCAGCCCGACGGTCCGCCGCATCGCCTCGATCGACAGCAGGATGATCACCGTGGCGGCGGTCACGTCGAAGACCGTCAGCGGCGTCAGCAGGGTGATGCGCACCGCGATGTTATCCGTCTGGGTCAGAAAGTAGGCGCCGGCGGCCAGCGCCAGGACGGCTCCGATCCATTCGAACCAGGGCAGTTTCGCCGGGTTCGACTTCGCCGACGGGGTGATCAGCATGAAGGTCAGGACCAGCATCAGGGACAGGAAGGTGATGGTCAGGGACAGGACATCCGTCCGCGAGAAACCCGCCGCATAAACGGTCCAGGCCGCTGTCCCGGCCGCAAACACCTTCACGCCTGCGCCGATTGTACCGGTCAGCTTGCGCCGCAACCCGGTATCGAAGGCAATCGATACGAGGGACAATTCAATTTTCCTGCAATAAATTCACGGCCATGCGGAAAGGGGCCGGCACAAGCGTGCCGACCCGCATAATCCGCTCTTAGCGCAGGCCCTTGGCCTTGTAGACTTCTTCCGCCGCCGTGTGATACGGGGCGGCCGAGGCCGTCGCCATCAGCTTGGCATCCAAAGCCTTCATTGCCTTGTGCACACCGCTGACCTTATCGGCATTGTCGATCAGGGCCGTGGTGACGTCCTTGACCATGGTCGGGTCCGCGTCCTCGCGAACGAAGAGCTGGGCCGAAACCGTGATTGTCAGCGTATCGTCAGGCGCCCAAGGATAGGTACCGCCCTTGATCGTGAAGTTGTTGATGTTCCATTCCCCAGCCACCTTGTCGGCCGTTGCCTTGGTGACGGGAACCAGTTTCAGATCGATCGCATTGGCCAATTCGCGGATGGAACTGTGGTTCACGAAGAGGGAATTGAGAATGGCGTCCGCCCGGCGGTCGCGCATCAATTCGCCCTGTTCCTTCGAGGCCGCATAGGTGACGCTGCCGCCCCATTCCTCGATCTGTTCCGGAGAGGCCCCGACCGCGGTCAGCATGGATGCGCCGATATCCGAGACGACATTGCCCTTCTTGTTCAGCAGGATGTTGATCGGCACTTTCTTTGCGGCGATGTCTTCCATCGTGTTGATGCCGTGCTCTTCCGCGTAGGACTTGCTGATCAGCAACTGCATCGGCGCCCAGGTATACATGACGGCGACCGACCGCATGCTGTCGACCGGACCTGAGAACGGCGGTTGTCCGCTGCGGGCCGCTTTCACTTCCGCATCATGGATGATGGCGAGGTCGCATTTCTTCTGGTCGATCTGAACGACGTTCGCGAAACCGCCGCCGGATGTCTGATAGGTGACCGTGGAGCCCGGATAGGACGCCTTCACCGCGGCATCGACACCCGCCCCCAACAGCGACCACAACCCGCCCGGGCTGGCACCGCACAGGGTCAGGTTATATTCCGCATGGGCCGATTGCAGCGGCAAAACCGCGCCCGCAAGAACGGACGCAGCCACAAACACACTCTTGAACCTGTTGATCATGTATTCCTCCCTAAACATAGCACTTGATGTGCCGTTTTCGCCTGAGATGCCGATTTGTCCGGCTATTATTCTTAGACGTCTAACAATGATGGTACAGTCCATCGCGAAACGGTGTCAAACGAGCATTTGTCGACCCCGTCCCGGATGGGCGCGACGCGTCATAAGCTGAACGATTCCTGGGTCGAGGGATGGAACAGTTCGTCCACCGCCACCCGTCTGGTCGACAATCCCTGCCGGTGGTGCTGCTCCAGGAAGTAATCCAGGATATCACGGTTCGCGCCGACGCCGTAGGACCAGAAGTCCGGGCCGATCAGGCTACGGGCGCGATGCAGGGTATCCTCGACGAAAGGCATGGTGACCTTGGTGGCCGAGGTATCGTCCAGCGCATCCTGCGACAGTTTCTTAGCGGCGCTGAACGCCTTCAGCAGGGCGCCCGGAACCCAGGGATGCTCTTCCGCCAAACTGCGCCGAACGCCCAGGAGATGCATGATCGGGAAACGTTTGGTGCGCCGGTAATATTCCTCCGCAACCGCGACCGTATCCTCGAACAACCGGCCGACGCGCGGATCACCCTCCTGGAAGGAACGCGGCGCCCGAGGGCCGATAAAGGCATCGATCTCCCCTTCCGCCAACATAGCGTTCAGCGTCGCCCCTTCCGGCGCGGGCGTCACCCGCACATCCGGCGGCAGATCGATTTTCAGCTTTTCAGGCCGGCCCGGCGTGTCCATGCCGCCGCGGATCCAGTCCACATCCGACGGCGCCACGCCGAAATCGTCCTGCAGAATGGCGCGCGCCCAGACATTCGCCGTCAGCTGATATTCCGCGATGCCGACCTTGCGACCCTTCAGATCCTCGGGCTTCGAGATCCCCGCATTCCTGTTCACATAGATCGAGGTATGTCGGAAGGCGCGGCTGAGGAAAACGGGTATGGCGACATAATGCGGGTCGGGCCGCGTCAGGCTGACCACATAGGAGGAGAAGGAAATCTCCGACACGTCATAGGCATGATGGCGAAAGGCGCGGAAGAACATTTCCTCCGGCACCTGCAACATGCAGACGGGATCAATACCGTCGATCTGCACGCGGCCGTCATAGATCGCCCGCGTCCTGTCGTAATCGCCCATTGCGATGGAGAGACGTAGTTTCGACATTTTTCCTCCCAACCCCCGATTTATTGTGTCGTCCGGCGCACCGGCACCTGATGTTCAAGCTCGACCTCACGCCCTTCGCGCGCCGATGTCAGGATAGCGTGACATACTTCCAGACTGGCCGCGCCCCATCGCGCATCCTGAATAGCCGGACACCCGCGACGGACCGCGGCCCAGAGCGCATCGATAACCCCGCGCCGAGGCACCGGCCCGACCGGGACCTGGATGAACTCCTTCTCCAGATGCCCGTAGACCCAAACGCCCTGGGGCGTCAGCCGAAGATCCGCCTTATCACAACTGACGATCAGAGGGCCGAAATGTTCGTTTTCGCTGCCCCCGGGAAGGGCCGCTGACGCGCCGAAGGTCCGGTCGGATTTCAGGCGCGCTTCCGCTTCATGGTCTTCGACCGCCATCAAGGCGCGACGTGCGCCGCCATATCCCGTGGGATCCACCGGATGGCCGAGTTCGCCGGTCCATCCGCAATATTCATTGCTGTCGAAATGGGCGAAGCCGGAATAGGTGAGGCTCGCGAAAGCGCCGTTCTCGAAGGTCAGATGCGCCGCATAGGCGCATTCCGTCGGCCGCTGCGGGTCCCAGGCTCCGGCCGAGGCGCGGAGCGACGACGCCATGCCGCCGCCCAGCAAACGGACGATGTCGATCTGATGTATCCCCTGGCTGAAGACCACACCGCCGCCTTCATCCGTCACCAATTCCTCAGGCCGTCGCGGCCGGTAGAGAAAATCGGTATAGTTCAGGGCATGAAGCATCCGGACCTGGCCGTAGGCGCCGCTCTCGATCAATTCCAGCGCCTTCAGCACCGGCAGGTCGAAACTGTGGCTCGGCCCGACAATGACATGGCGCCCCGTCTTTTCCGTAGTTTCCGCAATGGCAAGCGCATCGATCATTGAAACACAAAGCGGCTTGTCGACCAGCACGTGTTTGCCGGCTTGCAAAGCCGCCTCTGCATGTTCCCTGTGCATCTGGTGCGGAGTGGCGATGTAAACCGCCTCGACCGACGGATCGGCGCAGAGTTCCTCAACCGACGCATAGGCACTGCCGCCGAATTCGTTCAGGAAGGCTTCGCGCGACGCCTCCCGCGGCGCGGCACAGGCCACCAGTTCAACCCGCGGGTCCGCCTTGAAGCTGGGCAAAGTCAGAACAAAGGCCCGGCCCAACCCGGCTACGCCAAGGCGGATGGCGGGATCAGAGGTCAAGGACCATTCCCCCTTCATCAGCGCGCGAGACGCAGATCATTACCTTGTCCGTCTTTTCCTCCGGCATCAGGACCAGATCTCGATGGTCGACATTTCCGGAGAGATAGGTCGTCTTGCACGTGCCGCAGGTGCCGCTTTCACAGGAACTGGCGACTTTGACGCCGGCCGTGCGCACGGCATCCAGGACCGTCGTACCGACCGGGACCGTGACCGTCCTGCCTGACTTCGCCAAGGTAACCTCGAACGCCACGTCGGCGGCACGGAACATCTCGACCGGTTTAAAGTCTTCGAAATGAATGGCGCTCTCGGGCCAATGTCCGGTAACGCCTTTGACCTCCTCCATCAGCGGTTTCGGACCGCAGCAATAGACATGGGCCTTGCTCGGTTCTTCAAACAGATCCCAAAAATCGTAGACCTTGTCCGGATCGCCATCGTCATGATGGATCGTGATCTCACCCGACACGTCGCCGGAGGAAAGCACATCCTCATATGCCGTCAAGGCCGGCGAACGGGTGCAATAGATCAGTTTGAAAGGCTTGCCGCGCACGGTAAGGACACGCGCCATGGAAAGGATCGGCGTAATACCGATGCCGCCGGCGATCAGGATATAGGCGGGTGCGTCCACCAGCGGGAAATCGTTTTCCGGCGGCAGGGCTTTCAGTTGGTCGCCCTCAACCGTATCCTCGATCATGGACCGAGATCCACCGCGCCCCTCGGGCTCCAGCTTCACGCCGATGACATATCGATCGCGTTCAGACGGGTTGTTCGAAAGGGAATACTGCCGCATTCCCCCGGAGGGAGTTTCGACGGGCAGATGCCCGCCCGCGCTGAATTCCGGCAACGTGCTGCCATCCGCGGCAACCAGTTCGAATTCGAATATACCTTCCGCGAGAGCGCGCTTCCCGCGGATCACCAAGTCCAACATTCGCCACCCATTTTCTTCTGCGGCCTCTTGCCGGGCCGGTGATGAGACTAGACGGCATTGGCAAAAGGCGCTACAATTTTTTATTAGATATCTAACAAAAAATATCGCTGGAGGCGGAAAATGCTTACGCAGGAGGAAAACGAGCTGTTGTGCCGTGTCGAGGGCGAAGCCCCCATGGGCCGGTTGATGCGCCGTCATTGGATTCCTGTATGCATGTCGGAGGAAGTCGCCGAGCCGGACGGCACGCCGGTACGGCTCAGAATTTTGGGTGATGAACTGGTCGCCTTCCGCGACACCGACGGTCGTCTTGGCGTCTTGGACGGGTATTGCCCGCACCGCCACGCGCTGCTGGCGCTGGGCCGCAACGAGGAATGCGGCCTGCGTTGCCTGTATCACGGATGGAAGATCGACGTGACCGGCACGGTGACGGAAATGGCGTCCGAACCACCGGAAAGCGCCTTGAAGGAAAAGGTCAAACACCGCAGCTATCCGGTTCGCGAAAGCGGCGGTTTCGTCTGGGCCTATTTGGGGGACGAAGCGGACATGCCCGCTTTCGACCCGCCGCCCTTCGCCCATGACGAGACCGATCAGGTCAGCATTCTGAAGATCGCGATTCCCTGCAATTGGGCCCAGATCCAGGAAGGGCAGATCGACTCGGCCCATTCTTCCTCGCTGCACCATTCCGACATGAAACCGGCACGGGTCACCGGCGCGGAGGCGGATGACAAGAGCTGGTATCGGCCGTCAACAGACAAGTCCCCCCGCCTGCAGATCGAACGCACGCCATATGGCTTCCACTACGCCGCCATTCGCCGGCCGATCAAGAATGCGGCAACGCACGACTATATCCGGGTTACCGAGTATATCGCGCCCTTCGTCTCGCTGATCCCACCGAACAACCTGTACAACGTCGCATCGGTCATCGTCCCGATGGACGACACGCACAGCTATTTCTACTTCATCGCCTGGGGCGACCCGGAACGCTGTATCGGAACACAGGAGTGGCGGCGGTTCTGCGCGGCGGAACCGGGCGTCGACCTGAACCCGGATTGGAGCCCGGTGCGCTGCCTGGAAAACAATTTCCTGCAGGATCGCGCGCTGATGAAGGACGGCAACATGACGGGAATCAAAGGCATTCCGAACCAGGACATCGCCATGTGGGTCGGGATGGGCCCGATGGTCGACCGAAGCAAGGATATCCTTGGGGCGTCCGACCTTGCGATCGTCGAATTCCGCCGTTTGATGGTGGATGCCGCGAAGCGGATGGCCGATCATGGCGACGCCCTCGGCACCGGAGACGACGTGCCGCCGCGGGCAACGATCCAATCCTATCAGGAAGTCTTGCCGAAAACTGTGGATTGGCGAACCAAGGTGGCGGGGTCCGCGGCCGCGGAATAGCCGCCTCTCGTTCCGTCGGCCGGAACCCTAGATATTCTGCAGCCGGGTTGGCGGCACCTTCTGCCCGGCCAACAGGGACTGTTCCTCGTCCTTGTCGAGGTTGACCGCCATCTGCAGCAACACCCTGCGAACCAGATCGACCTCTTCCGGGGCAATGCCCGTCATCGAGGTTGCGTTTACCTCTTCCGCCAAGGGCTCCAGTAGTTTGCGCGCAGCCCTGCCGGCCGGTGTCAAATGTACGATGCGCTTCTTGCGGTCGCCGTCCGGATGATGGCGCGTCACATACCCCTTCGCTTCCAGTTTCGCGAGCGCGGTATGTGTCGTCGACTGCATCAGGCCCGCACGATCGCTCAACTCCCTTTGGGTCAAACCGTCATTGTCCCACAGGATGCGCAGATAAACCCATAGGCCGAACTGAAGGTCGTGTTGGGCCAGACGAAGCTGAAGCGACCGGGTCAAACCGCGCGCCACATAGCGGATAAGATGGGCCATGCGGTCATCTTCCAGATGTTCCGCGGCCCGTCCGACAGGCTGGGCTTGGTTGTCCTGTTTCAACTTGTTCGCCTTTTCGTGCTGCACGGGATGCTCCGCATTAATCCTGCCGACCCCGTCCCTAGATGCCCAGTTTAAGGATGACTGACAAGGGCGGCACGGCATGGAACGTACGGCGCCGGGGTCAGTAACGCCAAAAATCCCGATCGAACGCAACCAGCAGGGCCAGGATTTCCAACCGCCCGGCCAACATCGTGACGGTCAGCAGAACTTTCGCCGGGTCGGTCAATGTCGCGAAGTTCCCAGCCGGTCCGATGACATCGCCCAAACCGGGACCGACATTGGTGATCGCCGTTACCGCCGCCGAATAGGCCGTGACGATGTCCAGGCCCATGAAGCTCAACCCGACCGTCACGACGGCGATGGTGCCGATGAATACCGCGAAGAAAGCGAGAACCGAAAAAGCGACCTCTTCCGACACCGCCTTGCCGTTATAGGAAAGCGGGACGACACGGTGCGGACTGATCAACCGTTTCATATGCGCCCGCACGATGATGTGCAGGATCTGATAGCGGTAAATCTTGATGGAACCGGATGTCGACCCCGTGCATCCGCCCATGAACATCAATACCAGGAACAGGCCGGAAGCCCCGTATCCCCATTGCGTGTAATCTTCCGTTGCAAAGCCGGTGGTCGTAACCACGGAGGTGATGTTGAAGGCGGTGTCGGCAAGGGCCTCCTGGATCGAAATGTCCCGTGTTTCAGCCTGCCAGACGCTGACTGCTAGGATGATCAGCACCAGGGCGAAGAAGAAAACCCGGACCTGGGAATCGGCAAAGAGCGCCTTGGGATAACCTTGGACCGATTTGATATACAACAGGAAGGGCAGCGCGCCGCAGAACATGAAGAATGTCGCAACCCATTCAAGACGCAGATCATTGAAATAGCCGAAGGAGGCGTCATGGGTGGAAAACCCGCCGGTGGAGAGCGTCGCCATCGCATGGGTCGCCGCATCGAACCCATTCATGCCGAAGGCATAGTATAGAACGCCGCAGGCCGTGGTCAGGATCAGATAGATCAACATCAGCATCCACATCGTGGTCAGTGTGTTCGTGACCTTCTCGGAAGACTTGTCCGAGCTTTCGATCTTGAAGAGCTGCATACCGCCGACCCGCAGCATCGGCAGCATCAGGGTGGCCATGGCAATCACGCCAACCCCACCGATCCATTGCAGCAAGGCACGCCAGAGCAATAAACCCGGGGGCAGACTGTCCAGGCCGGTAAGTATTGTCGCCCCTGTCGTGGTGATGCCGGAGACGGCTTCGAATAAAGCGTCTACAAAACCGATCTGGACACCCAGCATCGGGATCGCTCCCAGAATGCACACAGTGATCCACCCCAAAATGGTCACCAGGAACGCTTGGCGCAGGTCCAGCGTCAGCGGTTCATGCCGCATCGTCGACAGCAGGAGCAAGACGCCGATGAAGACGCTCAACAGCGAGCTGGCCAGGAAAGGTTTCCAGTCCGGGTTGCCGACGGTGATATCCAGGGCCGTCGGCAGAGCCAGCAGCACACCGATCATGGTGGCAATCCAACCGATGATATGAATGACGGGGCGAAAATCGATCATCTGACGGCTTGGCCAAAATTTGGAACAGAGCAAGATAAGGTGCTTTCGGCGCTCCTTTCCCGCACGCCGTCCATACTCCCGCCGAAGCAGCGCCACAAGCTTACAAGAATCCAGACGACGGGCACCATAAGAAGTCGGCCGTCTAGCTCTGGCCGTAACCGTGACCGTGACCGTGACCGTGACCGTGACCGTTGGGAAGAACAGAAACGACAAAGGTCGGAAAGCTTTTGGCGCGGTAATGTGCTAGGAGAAGCGCAATCGGCTGGGCGAAGCCGGAAAAAAGACCTATCTCATGGCCATAAATCAATGCCCCGGCCATGGGGTTGAAAAACTGGAGGTGAGAGATGTCAGGCAATACGTCCGTAAGGACCACATCGGGCCGCGGCCAGGTTTACGAAAGCGTTCTGGATACGGTCGGTAATACGCCCGCGATCCGGGTCAACAATCTGGCACCCGATCACGTGGAACTCTACGTGAAGGCGGAATTCTTCAACCCGGCGGCTTCGGTCAAGGACCGCCTGGCCGTCAGCATCATCGAGGAAGCGGAGCGCAGCGGCGCCCTTAAACCCGGCATGACGGTCGTGGAAGCCACCAGCGGCAATACCGGAATCGGTCTTGCGATGGTTTGCGCGGCCAAAGGCTATCCCCTGGTCATCACCATGGCGGAAAGCTTTTCCATCGAACGCCGCCGGTTGATGCGGTACCTGGGCGCCAAAGTGGTACTGACGCCGAAGGCGGAAAAAGGCTTCGGCATGTACAACAAAGCGAAGGAACTGGCGGAAGCCAATGGCTGGTTCCTGGCCAGCCAGTTCGAGACCGACGCCAACGCCAAGATCCACGAGAATACGACGGCGCGGGAAATCCTGGCCGATTTCGACGGTAAACGTCTGGACTACTGGGTCACCGGCTATGGCACTGGCGGCACGGTTTCCGGCGTCGGTCGTGTCCTGCGCAAGGAACGCCCGGATACCAAGATCATCCTGTCCGAACCGGCGAACGCCCAATTGGTCGGCAGCGGCAGCGAACAAGGGCGGAACGACGACCGTTCGCCGGCACACAGCCACCCGGCCTTCGAGCCGCATCCGATCCAGGGTTGGACCCCGGATTTCATCCCCTATGTCCTGCAGGAAGCGCTCGACAACAAATACTATGACGAACTGATCCCGGTCGCCGGACCGGACGGCATCGCCTGGGCACGCAAACTGGCGGCGCAGGAAGGCATCATGACCGGCGTTTCCGGCGGGTCCACCTTCGCCATCGCCATGAAGATCGCCGAGAAAGCCGAACCCGGCACGGTCATCCTGTGCATGCTGCCGGATACCAGCGAACGGTATCTCTCCTCCCCGCTCTTCGAGGGGATCGAGGAAGGCATGACGGATGAGGAAATCGCCCTTTCCAAATCCACGCCGGGATATCAGATGGGCTGACCCTGACGGAGTACGGGCCACCGGCGCATATGCGTTCCGGTGGCCCGTATCCTTTCGCGGTCCTAGTAACCGATCGCCAGACCGTCCTTGCGCGGATCGGATCCGCCGGTCAGGACGCCGCGGTCGTGATCGATGAACACCGCCTGGGCACCGCCGAGCGCCGTGCCGACCAGCTTCATCGCGTGCCCCCTATTGCTCAACCCCTGCAGCACCGACGCGGGGATGCTGCGTTCCACATCCACCTGGGCGCCACGGGCAAAAACCCGGGGCATGTCGATAGCCGCCTGAACGTCCATACCGAAATCGACGACATTGCTGACGACCCGGCACTGGCCGTAGGGCTGATAATCGCCGCCCATGACGCCGAAGGACATCGCCACCTTGTCGCCCTTGGTCATCATCCCGGGCATGATCGTATGCATCGGCCGTTTCTGCGGCCCGATACAGTTCGGATGATCCGGATCCAGGTTGAAGGAACTGCCGCGATTCTGGAACACCACACCGGTCTTCGGGCAGACATGCATCGAGCCGAAGGAGTGGTAGACGGAATTGATAAAGCTGACCGTGTTCAGGTCCTTGTCGACGATCGAGAAATAGACCGTGTCGGAGGTCTTGAGGCCAAGATCGCCAATATCCGTCATCGCGCGGTCGGGCGAGATCTTCTTGCGCAGATCACCGGCCCAGCCCTTGTCCAGAAGCTGGTCGAGGGTGACGGTCATGCTGTCCAGGTCCGCCAGATACTGATCCCGCATGCTATAGGCGATGCGGCCCGCCTCGATTTCCAGATGCATGCGCGCGGCCGAGACCGGATCGAGATCCGCGATCCCGAACCCTTCCAGGATGTTGAGCATCAACAGCGCCGTGACACCCTGATTGTTCGGCGGCACCTGATGGATGTCGTAGCCGCGGTAATTCGTGCTGGCCGGGGTGACATAATCGCCGCGCGCGGTGGCGAAATCCTCAAGCGTGTGCAGACCGCCAAGGCCGCTCAACGTCTCCACCATCGCTTCGGCCACAGGCCCTTCGTAGAAGCCCGCCGCCCCTTTCTCCGCAATGACCTGCAGGGTCTTGGACAGCGCAACCTGCCGGTGGATATCGCCTTCCTTGGGAAGCACGCCGCCGGGCAGGAAAATGTCCTTCATCGGCGCGCGCGACCGCAGCACGTTCTCGACCTCGAGCCAATCGAAATAGACGCGACCATGCACGGGATACCCGTCACGGGCATAGCCGATGGCCGGTTGCAGAAGGCTGCCGAAATCCTTCGTTCCGTAATCGCCGTGGACGCGCGACCACGCCTCGATCGCACCGGGCACGGTCACGGAATCGACCGAATGCGTTTCGATCTTCGTGGCGCCCTGATCCTGATAATGCGCCAGCGTCGCGGCCTTGGGCGAACGGCCCGAACCGTTATAGGCCTTCACCTCCGAACTGCCCTTCGGACAGAACAGGACGAAACAGTCGCCGCCGATACCGGTCATCTGGGGTTCCACGACCGCCAAGACCGCCGCCGCGGCAATCGCGGCATCAATGGCGTTGCCGCCGTCGCGCAGAATGTGCAGCGCCGTCTGGGACGCCAGCGGATGCGAAGTCGCGACCATGCCGTTCTGCGCATGGACCGCCGACCGGCCCGGGAAATGAAAGTCTCTCACCGAAAGCTCCGATTACTGATTTGGGTTGGCGCAACCTATTGCATTCCCGGCGGGACTTAAATGCCGTCGGGCTTCACATCTTCTTTGCTCAGTGGCCGCGCAACAAGCGCCAAAAGTACCGGATATGCCGCGTGGATCAAAGAACCGGCGGTTTTGTCGCACCAAGCATCGTCAACATGTCGACAAAACCGGCAAGCCGGCCTTTCCTGTAGGCGTCGATATCCATATCGGAATAGTCCAGGAACCCCGCCTTTGCGCTGAGTCCGACGCGGCCGGCCGCCATGTTGTCCTCGACGATTTTCGGCGCGGCGAAACGCTCGTCCTGCATGGCGTCGCGCATGTACCTGCTGGCATAGAACAGGATGTCGCCGCCGCCCCAATCGATGAATTCCAGCAGGCCGAGCACCGCGAACCGAAAACCGAACCCGTATTTCGTCGCCTTATCGATATCCTCCGGCGTCGCCACGCCTTCCTCGACCAGTCGCGCCGCCTCGTTCATCGCCAGCGCCTGGATGCGCGGGACGATATAGCCCGGACTGGCCTTGCAGACGACCGGGACCTTGCCGATCCCCTCCAACAGCGCCTTAAGCCGATCCACCACCGCGGGATCGGTGGCGGCGCCGGGCGACAGCTCGACAAGGGGAACGAGATAGGCCGGGTTCAGCCAATGAGCGTTCAGGAAGCGTTCGGGTGGCGAAACCATCGCCTGCAATTCATCCGCCAGTATGGTCGACGTCGTGGAAGCGACGATCGCATCCGCCGGCGCGGCCGCGCTGACAATGTCGAAGGCTTCGCGCTTCGCCTCCAGCGTTTCAGGCACGCCTTCGAAGATCACGGCGGCATCGCTCAGCGCCGCAGCCGCTTCCTCTCGGCCGGCGACGCTGATCCGTGCGGCAATTGTCTCGACAGATCCTTCCGGCGCCAGGCCCAGATCGACCAGCATCCGAAGCGTACCGTGAATCTCCACCTCGGCTTCACGCGCGAGTCGGTCAAAATCCTCCGCGGGGCGATTCTTCACATCGATCAGACGGACGGGGTGGCCGGCATAGGCGAAGACGATGGCGACGCCCCGGCCCATCCGTCCCGCGCCGACCGCGGCGATCGGCGCGCGCTGCTGATCCGTCATGACAGCCCCTCTTGCATCAGGTTTCGCATTTCTTCCCTGGACAGACCCGCGAGGCCCGCCGATTCCAAGGTCCTGCCGGATTTCCGGAAATCGTCCGAACAGATCGCCGATCCGATTGCGAGCAAACCGGTCGCCGTCGGCGCGGGCACGCCGGCCCAATCGGCCACCGACACCAGAAACGCGAGGCCCACGGCCACGTCTTCCCGCATGTAGCGGTGCTCGGTCAGGACCAGATGTTCGCGCCAGTCGCCGGAATCGACCAGCCGGTCATGGGCCATGTTGCCGTACATCCATTCATCGCCGTCGGGCGAATAATGGTCTGCCAATGGGAAATGCGGCGCGCCGTATCCCAGTGCCTCGCGCACGGCGATGCGTTCCGCATCCAACCGGTCCGTGGTGCGGCGGATCGCCGGCTGGGTTCCCTCGTTGTGAATGTCCCAATGGTCGAAATGTTCGATCGGACCCGCATTCATCGTGATCAGCGGCGGGTGTATGATCGGCCCCGCATTCATCAACGCACCCGACAGCCCGTCTCCGGCATCTTCCGCCGACGGGAAGGCCGCGCGGATGACGGCAAGCGCATGGTCCTTGAGGCGCAACGGGAAAACACCCGTCGGCAGGCGCGTGGCCCGCGTGGTGATTGCGATCGTGCTGTCCCCGTGCCGGCGCGTCAGCCAGGGCAGGGTCCCCGCTTCCGCGAAGGCGACATCCGCGGTCGAGCCGGCATCGCGCAGGATTTTCGCCATCAGGTAGGAGCCGAAGGACCCGGGCGGCAGAAAGACGACCTGACCGTTTTTCAGATGCGGCACCATAGCCCGCGCGATATCGGCTTGTGCCGGTGCCGGGGCCGGGCAAACGATGAGCGCCGCGCCGGCCAGGGCCTCACCGATATCGCTGGTGGCCATGGCGAGTGTCACTGGGCGCTCGCCTTTGAAATCCTTCAGAACCAGCGTGTTGCCCGCCGCGTTGAGGGCGTCGATCGCGCCGGCATCACGCCGCCAGAACCGGACATTATGCCCCGCCTCCGTCAAATCGACGGCCGCCGCATGCGACCCGTTACCGCCCCCAAGAACCGCTATTTCCACGCTCCGTACCCCTTCAAGTTGGAATTCGTTCAACCCATCGTCGACGGCAGCCACAGCGCCAGCCCCGGCACCAGGATCAACAGGATGATCCGGACGATATCCATGGCCACGAAAGGCAATACGCCGCGGAAGATGACCCCTGTGCCGATATCGCGTACGACCGCCTTCAGCACGAATACATTCAGTCCCACCGGCGGGGTGATCAGGCTGATTTCGATCGCCACGACCACGAAAATACCGAACCAGACCAAGTCGACGCCCAGAGCCGCCACAATGGGATAGAAGACCGGCACGGTCAGCAGCATCATGGACAGGCTTTCCAGCACCGCGCCGAGAACCAGATAGATCAGGAAGATCACCAGCAGGACGGCAACCGGTTCCGCACCGACGGCCTCGATCAGGCTCTGCAGGTCGCCGGGCATCCCCGCCAAATTGACGAAGTTGGAAAACATCAGCGCGCCGAACAGGATGAAGAACATCATCGTCGTCATCTTGACCGTATCGACCAGCATTTCCACTAGTATGGGAAAGGTTAACCGCCCGCGCGCCAGGACCAGAAGAAAGGCACCCCCGGCACCGACGCCGGCCGCTTCCGTGGCGGTGAAAACGCCCAGATAAATCCCGCCCATCACGGCAGCGAAGAGCCCCAGCACGCCGATCACGCCTTTCAGCGCGCGCAGGCGGTCGGCGAGCGGCATAGGCTCCAGCCGTTCCGACGTATCGCGCATGAAGGCGAGCGAGATCCGCACCGCGATCATGTAACCCAGGATGCCGACGAGGCCCGGAACGACACCGGCCAGAAACAGTTTGCCGATATCCTGCTGCGCCACGATCCCGTACAGCACCAGGATGACGCTGGGTGGGATCAGGATGCCGAGTGTTCCGCCCGCGGCGATCGACCCGGCGGCAAGACTGTCCGCATAGCCATAGCGCCGCATCGATGGCATGGAGACCCGGGCCATGGTCGCCGATGTGGCGAGCGAGGAACCGCAAACCGACGAAAACCCGCCGCAGGCGACGACCGTCGCCATCGGCAACCCGCCGCGATAATGCCTCAGCCAGGCATTGGAGGCCGCATAGAGTTCGTCCGCCAGGCCGGCGCGCACGACGAAATTGCCCATCAACACGAAGAGCGGCATCACCGACAGCGTGTAACTCATACCGTTGTCGAAGAAGACCTGCCCCAGCATCGACATGGCGGGCACCGTGCCGATGATGGCGACGACGCCCAGAAAACCGACGATGGTCATCGCAAAGGTGATCGGAACGCCGAGCGCAATCAGACCAAGCGTGCAGGCGACTCCCAAAATCCAATCAAGCATCGTCGGTCCGATCGCCGCCTAGAGGTCACGGGAACGGTCGACTGGGGCGCTGCCGCCGCCGACCGGGAAAAGCGGTGGTCTTCTGGAGATCAGAAGCCGTATGCCGCGAAGAATGAGATAGACCGCCGACACGGCGGTCAGGGCGGAAAGCAGATAAGCGATCGGCCCCTTCGGCAGGCGCAGGAAAATGGTGACGTCCCCATAGCTCGCAAGCTGTGCGCCATGCTCGTAGATACGCCAGGCGACAAGGGCCAGGGTGACGCCGCCGATCAGGGCCGCGCCGGCGGATTGCAGGCGACGCGCCATGCCGCGCAAGCGTTCCGTGATCAGCGATACGGAGATATGACCGTCTTCGAAGCAGACCAGTGGCAGCCCCAGAAAGATCACCACGGCGAGGGCGATTTCCGTCACCTCGAACGCCCCCGGCAAGGGCGCTGAGAAGAGATATCGGCCGGCAACGTCAATCACCGTGACCACCATCATGCCGAAAACCAGCAGGGCCGCGATACCGCCCAGGACGCGCCGAAGGATCCGGACCACCGGCCCGGCATCCTCCGCCGTCTTCGTTGCCTGTTCGGGTTCGGGCCGGGAATCCGTCATGATGTCAACGCGCCCCGACCCGAGTTCCCGCCGTTACTCACCAGCGACACCGGCCTTCAACGCCGTCAGCGCAGCCGCCGCGTCGACGCCTTTCTCGGAAATGCGCTTCAGCGCCTCGGCCTCGACACCGGCCAGCTTGGCCTTGATCGCGTCGGCGGCCGCGCCTTCCGGACGCACCAAAGTGATACCCTTTTCCTTCATGGCGTCATAACCGCGCTGATCGGCCGCGTCCCATGCCTTGCCCGCTCGCAGGGCGAGGGATTCGCCGGATACACTCATGATCGCCGTCTTGTCCGCGTCACTCAGCGCATCCCACTTGGCCCCGTTCATGACCACGAAGAAGGAGACGTTGTAGAGACCGCCGTCCACGACCAAGCCGGTATCCACCACGTTCTGGATGTTGAAGAAGGCAACGGATTCGGCCGGGAACTGGATGCCGTCCGCGACCCCGCCGGAAAGAAGCTCATAAGCCTTCGTCACCGGCGCCTGGACCGGCACCAGATCGAGTGCCATCGCCACGTCCTGTGCGATCCCGCCACCGATGCGGATCTTCGATCCCGCGATGCCGTCCAGCGAGGTCAGGTCCCTGCCCTTCGTCCACAATTGCCCCGGTCCGTGCGTGAAGACCGAGAGAACATGCGTGCCCTTATGCTCGTTCGCACCGGCCAGATATTTCTCATGCACCCGCCAGTAGGCGACCGAAAGCGCTTCCGACGTATTCGACAGGAAGGGCAGTTCCGCGATCGACGTGGCCACGAAACGGCCGGGCGTATAATTGTGAACGCCATAGGCGATGTCGGCCACGCCGTTCACGGCGAAGTCGAAATGCGCCGGCGGCGGCCCCAAAGGCGCCTTCAGCAATTCCAGCACGACGCGGCCTTCCGTCGCCTTGTTCACGTCCTCGATCCACGGCTGTATGATGTCGGACACCAGCGGATGACTTGGCGGCAGCCAATTGGCGACCCGCAACGTCGTCTGCGCAGAAGCAACACCGGTACTTGCAAAGAGACCCGCCGCGATGGCCAGGCCCGCCAATACTTTCTTCATCCTGTCTACTCCTCGTTAACTCGCCGCTGGACCCAGCTCCCCCACAAGCTCCCGCACCGTGTCCAGTTTGACTTTCCCCATGGCGTTGCGCGGGAGCGCTTCCACGATAAACACGTCCTTCGGATGTTTGTAGCGCGCAAGACGTCCTTCGAACGCCGCGGCGACGCATGCCGGTGTCATGCCCGGGTCGTCGCAGGCAACGACCGCCACCGGCGCCGCCCCCCAACGCGCGTCCGGACGCCCGACGACCGCGACCTCCACGATGCCGGGCACCTCACGCAAAACTCTCTCGATCTCCGCCGGATAGATGTTTTCTCCGCCTGAGATGATCACATTCTTGACCCGATCGCGAAACCACAACCAGCCGTCTTTGTCCCGATGGGCAATATCGCCCGAACGGAACCAACCGTCCCGGAACGCCGTCGCGGTCTGTTCCGCGTCGTTCCAATAACCGGTGGCGACATGTCGGCCGCGCACCAATATTTCCCCCGGTTCGCCATCCGGCACATCCTTGTCGTCCGAATCCACCAGCCGGATTTCCGTATGCAGACCGGCCCGGCCGATCGACCCGAACCGGGTACGGGCGTCGTCGCTGCGCTGATAGACTGCGACCGGCGCCGTTTCCGTCGATCCATAGACCTGAATGACCGGCAGATCACGAGCATGGAAAGCTTCGATCAGGGCGGTCGGCACATCGGTCGAACCGGTCGCCACCACGCGCAGGGAGGAAAGGTCGGTCGCCTGCCAATCCGGATGGCGGATCATCGCCTCCATCGTCGCGGGCACCTGAACGGTCAGGGTCGGCCGCAGTGTTTCGATTGCCTTCAGGGTCGCCGCCGGATCGAAACGGGCATGCAGAGTGACGGTGCCGCCGCAATGCAGGACCGGCGTCGTCTGGATGTTCAAGCCGCCGACATGGAACATCGGCAGGACCGTCAGCACATGGTCCGCCGCCGTCATGTCATGCATGTGCTGGGCGTTTAGCGCGTTGTATTGGATCGCGTCCTGGGTCAGGACCGCACCCTTGGGTCTGCCCGTCGTCCCCGACGTATAACACAGCAGAAGAGGGTCCTTATGCCCCCCTTCCGTCTTTAAAGGCGCATCGCCTGCCGCGCTCATCAAGTCAGAGAGCGACGGCATGCCATCCGACGAGAAATCCGAACCGACCGTTCGAAGACCTGGGATCGGGTCGGTCAGATGATCGCGAAAAGCCTGTTCGATGAACAGAACCTTCGCCTCGCAGTCTTTCAGGATAAAGGCATGTTCAGGGGCGGCCAGGCGCCAATTGAGCGGCACGATGCTGAGTCCCGCGCGCGCGGCGGCGAAAGTAAGAACGAGCTGCTCGGCGCTGTTCAGTCCGAGATAAGCGATCCGATCTCCGCGCACCAGACCGAGTTCCCCGGCCAAGGCACGGGCGGCCCGGTCGATTCTGTCGGCCAGGCCAGCATAGGAAATCTCCTCGCGCAGGGTGCGCACCGCCACCTTGTCGGGGCTGAAGCCGGCATGCCGGTCAATCCATCGTCCGATATCCATGCTCACTGCGCGCCGCCCGAATGGTCCGTCATTATCCTTCCATCATCCTCAATCGTCGGTTTCGCCCGGATTGTAGAGCGCCTCGCGCCCCATGCGGTCGAGACAGATCTCCGCCGTCCAGGGCAGCATCAATGCGCCGCAGCGGCTGTCGCGATAAAGACGTTCCAGCGGCAAGGTTTTCAGCATCGACTGACCGCCGCAGGTCCGGATCGCCAACTGGCTGATTTCGTTCGCATTTTCCATGACAGTGTATTGCGCCGCATAGGCCCGCAGAATCTGTTCGCGGGACGGATCTGCGCAGGCTTCGCTGATTGCCTGGAACCAAATCGCCTTGGTCTGTTCCAGCATCAGGCGCATCTGCGCCACTGCGATCTGCTTGGTCGGGAACATCCGGCGTTTCACCGGCGGCAGGCCCGGCCATTCACCGCGCAGGTATTTGACGGTGAAGTCATATGCGGCCTGAGCGATCCCCATATAGGTCGGGGAGAGTGTCATGAACATATGCGGCCAGCGCGTTGCCGCCTGATAATACACACCGCGGGGCATGAGTTGCTCGTCCTCGGATACGAAGACATCCTCGAAGATCAGCGTGCGCGAGACGGTTCCCCGCATGCCCAGCGGATCCCAATCGCCCACGACCTTCACGCCCTTCGCATCGGCCGGAACGGCGATATACATCGTATCCTTCCGGGACGGCTTTTCGCCCTCCTTCACCTCGCCACACAGAATGCCGTAAAAATCGGCGGATCCCGAGAGCGACGCGAAAATCTTCTTCCCGTTGATCAGCCAGCCGCCGTCGACCCGCTTGGCCTGGGTCGAGAACGGCGCCGCCCCTGCTGCCGCCGCGCCGCCTTCGGAAAACGGCTGGGCATAGATTTTTCCTTCATCGACGATACGGGCATAGTGTTTCACACGGCGTTCACGGTGGCGCTCGCGCGTCGCCGTGTCCATTTCCAGATCATCGGAAAGCGGCCCACTCCACAGGCACGAGCAGACATGCATGTTCCAGGTCAGGGCCGTGGCGCCGCAGTATCGACCGATTTCTGCGGCCGTCAGCATGTAAGCACGATAATCGGCGCCGAAGCCGCCATTCTCTTCAGGCACACAAACCCCGAGGAGACCGGCTTTGTGCATGTCGCGGTAATTCTGCATCGGGAAAATCGCTTCCCGGTCCCATTCTTCCGCGCGCGGGGCGAATTTCGACGCCCCGATATCGCGGGCGATAGCGGTCAGGTGCGCTTCTTTTTCCGTCAGTCGGAACGCTTTGGGGTCGAACATCGGCGCATCGGCCGTGACTGTCGTGCTGTCCGGCATGTTCAGTCCTCTCCTGCAAGTGAATCGATGAAACCGGCGACCGCGTCGGCAACCTCGCCGGGCCGCTCGAGCGGCGCCAGATGCCCCACGCCCGCGAGTTCGACGATTTTTGACCCGGGAATGGTCTCGGCCATCTTGCGCATGGTCTTCAGCGGCGCGTTGGTATCCTTTTCCCCGGCGATCAATAGTGTCGGCACGGCGATCCGCGCCAGATCATCGCGGCGGTTGAAAGTGACAAGGCATTTCAACGCCTCGCGATAGGTCGACTGCGGCAGGGCGGAGAGCCCCGCCTTCGCCCGCAGTCCGGCTTCCGGATGCGGATTATCGCCCAACAACTGCGGCACGAATTCCTCCGCCAGTTCCGGCATGGTCTGCCCAGCGTCCAAGGGCGCTAGGCGAGCCTCCAGAAAGGCTTTCTGGAAGGACCCGTCCCGACTGCCGAAGAACGAAGTGGTCCCGGACAGGATCAGCGACCGCACCCGGTCGGGGTGACGCGCGGCGACCTCCTGCGCGATCATGCCGCCGATGGAATGACCGAGCAGGTCGCCCTTGCCGATCCCCCTTTGATCCATCACCTGCACGACCAAATCGGAGAGGCGTTTGAAGGTAATATCCTGTTCCGCCGGCGCACCTTCATAACCCGGCATGTTCCAGGCGAAAGTCGGCACCCGGCCTGCCAGCGCTTGTTCAAGCAGCGCGAACATCGAGGCGCCAGCCCCGATCCCATGCATCAGGATGAGAGGGGATTGTTCCGCCATCACACAGCTGCCTCGACCAAGCGGCCTTCGTCGACGACCGTCACACCGTCCAGCGCGATCGTGCAACCGCGTACGGGGAGGTCGAAATGCCCTTTCGTGTATCGTTTGGCGAATTCGTTGGCCCCGGTGGAATAGAGGAAATTGCCCGCATAGCAGCGCAGTTCCGTGCCATTGGTGTCGCGCTGGTCATACATGGTCAGCGCTTCATAGCGGGCCGCCTCGTTCATGCCCCAACCGACATGGGATGTGGAATATGCGACCGGGTCGTCCCAGGCGGCGAAGTAGCGCCGGATAAGTTCGGCATCCGTGCCCTGCCCCTCGATTGCGGTCACGTAGTCATTTTCCAACACCAAGGTGACCGGGCTTTCGAGATAGCGCTTGAAGGTCAGGTTCACATCGCCCGCATCCAGAACCAGGCGTCCGTTGACCGAGCCGGCGGCCGGGAAGGAGACGACGACTCCGCCCGGCCAGTGAGCGACGGTCTTGGGCCGGTCGCACCAACCCCACACACCTGCCGTGACCGCGCCCGCCATGGTGACCGTCAGGTCCGTTCCCGCCTTGGAGGTCACCTGCATGCGTTCTGCCGCGCGCGCCTGCTTGACGGCGGCTTTCACCCTGCCTTCCATCGCCGGCTCCGGCACCAACCGCTCAAGCGCGTCGGGATGTTCGTTTGATATCATCATCACGCGCGCCCCGCCGGATAGGATCTGCGGCAGTTCGGGGGCGTGCAGCAATCCTTCCACGGTCAGATCGACGACAAGGCCGGCGGCCTTCAGACTTTCAAGCGCGGCGGTCTGCCCGGTAAGGGCGACCGAGGCCCCCGTGGAACGTACGGGCACCGGAGCATCCTGGCGTGGGGTCGGCACGACGACATGGAAAACCGTCGCGCCGGTGCGCGCCAACGCGAGTTCCGCAAGCTGCACGTTCAGAGAGCGGGACTGGGTTTCCGAAAGAATGGCGACGGCTTCGCCCGGCTGAACCTTGCACAGCTCGAACACGCGGTGGAACGCATCGACCCACTTCGCCTCTATCCGGTCGTTCAGCATACCTCTTGCCCCCAGCGCCCGGTTTTCCGGATCTTGGATAAGTGATCATGAATGCGGGTGGCGTCTGATGCACCATTTCCCGCCCAATCACCGCCCCTGCTCACAGCAATGATCGTTCTCGACTCTTACTCTAAGCGAAACAAAATTTAAATGAAAATGAATTATATGAAAAAGAATACTTTTATGTTTCAATACCCCTTGTCTCGCGAGCAAATCCGAACAAGGGACATGCCCAACCATGGGGAATAAAATTATATCAGACGGGAACGAACTCGATACGGGCGCCTTTCGAACGGCATTGGGGCAGTTCGCCACCGGCGTGACCATCGTGACCACGCGGGACGCCACCGGCGCGCCAATCGGCCTGACCGCGAATTCCTTCAATTCCGTTTCCCTGGACCCGCCATTGATCCTGTGGAGCTTGGCGCGGAAATCGATCAACCTCGCCGTCTTCGAGGCCAGCCCCCATTTCGCAATCAACATCCTCGCGGCGGATCAGAAGCTCCTGTCCGATAGGTTCGCGCGTCCGGTGGCCGACAGGTTTGAGAGCGTCGACTGGTGCGAAGGCGCGGGCGGCGTTCCGGTGATCGAAGGATCGCTGGCCAGTTTTGAATGCGCCGCGCATCGTCAGTTGGATGGCGGCGATCACGTGATCTTCCTCGGCCGTGTCTTGCGCTTCCGCGCGGCAGCGGCCGAGAATGACAAGGAACCCCTGGTCTACTACGCTGGACGATATGCCAAAGCCGACCGCCAAACAGCAGCGTGACGACGCGGACGCCGCGCCTGCCGCGGCCGAAGGCCCTTCGGACCCGGACATGCCGCGCCCATCAGCCGAGTCACGCCCCTTCGTCGACGACTATCTTCTCTATTTGATGGCGCGCGCCTCCGCGTTGGCCAGCGCCGGCTTCCACAACCAAATCCGCGAACGCGGCATGCAGGTTTATGAATGGCGCATCATGGCGGTTCTTTATGGAACGGCCGGCGTCACCGTCGGGGGTCTCGCCCGGCGCTGCCTGATCAAGCAGCCCTCGGTGACCAAAAATATCGACCGGATGGAAGAGCGCGGCCTGGTGCAACGCAGCCCCTCGCCCGACGACCGCCGGCAGGTCATCATTTCACTGACTGACCTGGGGACGGAGATCGTTGCGGATCTGGTTGGGCAAGCCAGGATCCATGAAGCCGCCGTGCTGGAGGATTTCAGCGCGGAGGAAGCGGACACCCTGAAACGGGTTCTGCGCCGGTTGATCGAGCGGCATAAGGAAGACAGCCCGACCGCTTTCGCCGCCACGTTGGCCGCCGCCAAGTCGAACACGTTCAGCGACTGACACACAAAACGCTGCCTCGACCCGCCGTTGCACGCCCGGGCAATCGCCGGCGACGTCGCCCGCGCAAACGGGACCGCGCAGCTAAGTCAGCGGCGCAATCGCATCCTCAAGAACATCAGTCCGACAGCACCGCCGCCTCGCCTCCAACTGGGTCAACGCAAGTCCCGTCAATTTTTGACGGCAGCGAAATTTCTGTTGCTGTTACGACTATTTTGTTGACTCAAAAAACAGTTCGGTAGCATCCTCACTTTATTGCAACGCAACAAATCGTGCGGGAGGCGAGTCAAAATATACTTTTCTGGTATATTTTTCAGTGCTTTGTGAAGGGCTTCGCGCACTTTGCACTGCGCCATAAATGAACTTCCCTCATAGATCAGCGCAAAGGAAACGAACTCGACAAATGGCAACCGTATGCTTTGAAAATGTCTGGAAGCGTTACGGGACCGTGGAGGCGGTCAAGCAACTTGAGCTGACGTGCAATCAAGGCGAGATGCTCGCGCTTCTCGGGCCGTCCGGTTGCGGAAAGAGTTCAATTCTGAAGATGGTTGCCGGCGTGGAAGATGTCAGCGAAGGGGAAATCACTTTCGACGGACATCCGATTTCCCATTTGGCGCCGGGCGCACGAAACATTGCGATGGTCTTCGAGGACTACGCCCTGTATCCGCATCTGACAGCCGAAGCCAATATCGCCTTCCCGCTCAAAGCCCGCGCGGTCCCGTCCCGCCAGGCCGCGGAAAGAATAGATGAAATCATCGCCCTGCTGTCGTTGGACGACGTGAGGCAGCAAAAGGTCAGCGGCCTGTCCGGCGGCGCACAGCAGCGCATTTCCATTGGCCGGGCGCTTGTCCGCGACCCGGAACTCATCCTCTTCGACGAACCGCTCAGCCATCTCGATGGGGATCAGAAAGTACAACTGAGATCCGAAATCAAACGGCTCCAGCAAACCGCCAACCTGACATCCATCCTGGTCACCCACGACCAGAGCGAAGCCATTGCAATGGCAGACCGGGTCGCGGTGATGGATCACGGCGTTCTGCAGCAAGTCGGCTCACCCCAAGAACTGTACGACACCCCGACGAATTTGTTCGTCGCAAATTTTATCGGCGAACCGCCGATGAACCTTTTCGAAATATCGATCCGGCAGGACGGTGCCCGTATGCGGGTCTCAAGACCCGGCTGGAGCTTCGATTTCGACGCCGATGCGTTTCAGACGATTTCCTCTCGCCTTGCCGATGAATCGGTCACGATCGGTTTCCGGTCGGAAGACGTCCGCATCATCCCGCAAGGGGAAATGAGCGGTGACGACCGGCCTTTGGCCGCCAAACCCGTTCAGGCAAGAATTGGATACATAGAGCCGAGGGGCGACAGCGACGTCTTGACCCTCGTCCCGACCGACGACGATGAGATTCATGCCGAAATAGAGGGACCGGCCGGCTTTTCCGTCGACGACATTGTCTTCCTGACCGTGGCACCGTCGGCCCTCCACTTCTTTTCGACAAAAACCGGCGCCTCTCTTGGGCGGGTCAAACGGACGGTCCAATGAACAACGACGGTCTACGCCTCCATAATGTCAGCAAGCGGTTCGGTGACAAACAAGCCTTGACCGAAGTTTCCATCGACGTCGCACCGGGCGAAGTGCTCGCCCTGACGGGACCGTCAGGGGCCGGCAAAACCACGCTGTGCAACTGTATTACCGGTCTCGAGGCACCGGATCACGGCAGCATCCGCCTCAACGGCGACGATTTGATTTCGCAGGCTCCCGGCGCAAGGCGGGCCGCTTTCCTGTTCGAGAGTTATGCTCTTTATCCTCATCGGTCGGTTTTTGAGAACGCGGCATCGCCTCTCCAGGTCCCGAACCGGGAACCGAACCTGACCGCGGCGGAATTGAAAGACCGCGTCGAGCAGCAACTTGAAACACTGGCTATCGGGCATTTGGCCCATCGTCTTCCGTCGGAACTATCCGGCGGGCAAAAACAGCGGGCCGCCCTTGCCAGGGCATTGGTTCAACATGAAGCAAAGATCACCCTGCTGGACGAACCGAT